>CAYJHY010000032.1:0-14544 GCA_964369875.1 uncultured Mailhella sp. | reverse complement strand
CCGGAACTGTTTGCTGCTAGGGCATTGATTCTTTTGGCATGAGAATTGGCTTTTGCGTTATGACGTGAGCTTTGTAAAAAACGTTCGGCAACATGAGAATGGAGTAAATTTGTTTTCACTGTTTCCATACCCAAAATACTGTCGATAAGTACCGAGTTTTTGACATCGCTACTTTTTAATTGCTTATCCATAGAGCTTTTAATCGGAGCTTGGAAAAAATACGAAATAATAAACATAATAGGCAAAGCAAGCAAAGGAATAAAAACCAAGGAACCGCCAAGCATTCCTATGATGGCAATAAATATAATAACAAAAGGTAAATCAAAAAGGGCAACGAGGGTGGTAGAACCTAAAAAATCTCTTACAAATTCCAGTTCGCGTAATTTATTGTTCAGTGCTCCCGTAGATTTTGGCAAAAGAGAAAATTTGGTTTGTAGGATTTTTCTAAAAACTTTATCCGATAAAATAACATCGGCGTTTTGGCCTGCTAAATCAACGAAATAAGCGCGCAAAGATTTGAGTACAAAATCTGCAAAAAACGCTAAGAAAACCCCAATCGACATCATCAGCAAAGTGTCGGTAGCGTTATTTGGTATCACCCTGTCATAGACATTCATCATAAATAACGGCCCTGCCAAGGCCAGTAAATTAATAATAAAAGAAGCGATAAGGCTACGTTTATAAATGGGCATGAAATGTAAGAAAACATTCCAAAACCAGTGGCCACGCTTTTGCGCAAAAAAATCCACATCGGGCGTATTTACCTCAGGTATGTTTTGTTCTTGAGCGGAAAAAATGGCATAGGAAGTATATATTTCTGATAATTCTTCTTCTGTTATAGTTGAAACTGTCGGAGCATTGTCACTTAAAATAATTTGATACTCTGAGCCTTTTTTAGACAAAAGTAAAGCTGCTCTGTTTGGTTCTGAAGGGGAAGGGGCGTTTAGTATCAGAACACAGGGCAGACTTTGTTGCAGAATTTTATCTAAGGGGGTAAGCAGAGTTCTTGTTTCAAAACCCATTTGTGCAAGTTCTGTGAAAATAGCGTCTGTGGAATGGGCACTATTTTGTAAAATCTGCGGTTCGATGGAAATTGATTTGTGCTCTGCCAAGAGGCAAAGCATGCGGATGAGTGGAAGCACAGTTTCGCTTTTTGGCATAGATATTCCCTTAGAATGCTAAGTAAGAAATTATATGTTAAAGTGCAATAAACTTAGTAAGCAGTTTTATTTATGATAGTACAAACAGTTTATGCTTGCAATGGGTTTTTGAGGTTCTGAGATTAAATAAACTTAAGTTCCAGATTAAATGTCTCATTGTCTGTATTTGTATATGTATAAGTATATGTATTACTGTCATGTATCCAACTCCCCCCTTGTGAGTCAC
The DNA here is from genome assembly GCA_964369875.1 of uncultured Mailhella sp. GTDB lineage: Bacteria > Desulfobacterota > Desulfovibrionia > Desulfovibrionales > Desulfovibrionaceae > Taurinivorans. The sequence continues at coordinate 13,158 of CAYJHY010000032.1, read as the reverse complement.
CATACTCAATAGTATAGAGAGCGCCTTCTGCAATATTGATGGTGTAGTCGGTGTTAATCGATTCCAGAGTAATATCAACAGAGTACTGAGAGGAGTTGAGCTCTATTGTTTCAAAATTATCATAACGGATTACATTTGCTTTAGTGCCTTCAGTAGGTATAAAAGTGTAGATACAACTGTCGTCACTGTCACCAATATCTTTAAACATTATATTACCGCCATTAGAAAACATGAGGATATCATTATCTGAGCTGTCGTTATTTGTGCCTCCGTCAATAATACTAAAACCTTCAAACATATGTAATTGTGAATTATATCCAAATGTGTTGGTGGCATAAAAGGTGTCGTTCTCAGAATTATTGAGTTCAAGCTTACTGTCTTCTGAATAGTCTCCAACAAAGAATTTAAAGTTCAGAACAGATGGATCGTTGAAGGAAAAATCTTCTAGGCCTGTTACTCTGTTGTACATGTCAGAAGAGGAGGTTACAAGAACGATATCATCATCTTCTTGCCATACTACTCTAAATTCTTCACCGTTATATGCAAACATAAAGCCATCATCGTACATGTTGACAGTGCCTGTAATATTCGCGTTACTGTCACTTCCTTCACCATTTTCGTTTAAATTTTCAATAAAAAAGAGAAAAGATTCAGCGGTGTTAGTAAATTGCCCAAGTCTCATTTGGGTTCCGTCATTCAACTGGAAATTAATGACACCATTTGCAGTTGGGGTCACTTTAATTTCTGTGTAGGAAGGTGTAGGAGGAGTTGGTAAAGTTGGGGTAGAAGGCTCGAGGGGAGTAGCAGGAATGCTTGGAGATGGTTCTAAAACTTCAGGAATAATTTGCTCTTGTTGACTTTGAGGTGTTTCAAATGATGAATCTAAAACTTTACTCTGTTCAGAATAAGTAGAACTTTCAGCTTCTTTATATGTTTTTGTGCTTTCTTCAAATTCTTGTGCAAGTCCTTCAGGTTCGTTTTCGGCATCTTCTTGAGATTGGTTTTCTTCGTTCACTTGCTCAGCACTGTCTGAAGAGATAACGGCTTCTTCTGTAATGACACTGAGCTGTTTTCCTTCTTGGGTGAGTGTATCAAGAGTCTCGGTTACAGATTGAAGGTTTTGACTTTCGGTAGACGAAATATCTTCATTATTTTGAATTTGTTTTAATTTTACATTAAGTTGCTGTAACACATCTTGTGGGTTGTCCATATTATCCATAATTTGGATAATTTCATTCAGTTCAGAAGTGGATAAAACAAAGGGAGTCACGGCTGTTCCGCCTGAACCTATAACCACGCCTTCACTGGAGGAGGTCAAAAGGGCGAAAGAGCCACTTGTGGTATTGATATGTACGGTGTGTCCGTCAGAAATGGAAAGTACCACATGGTTTTCATCTCCGTTGTCAGAAACGGTATGCAGGGTGGTCGTGCCACGAATACCCATAGTAGCTTTAGGGCTTTGGATTTCAAAGGCTTCTGGATTACGTTTGACAATTTCCCCTGAGATGGATTGCATGGTTCCTTTGGTTATGGATAAAAGAAAGGACTCATCTGTTTGGGTAAAGACATAGTCTGAAATCATAATTTCAGTGTCTTCACTCAAAGTTACTTGGGTTTTGTCTGTAAAAGTGATTTCAAGACCGGAATCCTTAGTAATAACGGTGTCGTCATCGGTAAGCGGGCTTCCTACTTGTAAAAGAATTTTTTCGTTGCCTCGCAAGGCATAGACTTCACCATTAATTCTAGATACCGTTGCTACAATATTCATAACTTTTCTCTCTAAATAACGTACAGATTATATTTTGTAGTAAAAACCATATTAAAAACTATCGTAAGAATTACTAATAATTAAGCATATTAAAATACTAAATCAGACTTTGATTTTTGTCAAATTAAAGTCTGATTTGGTTCTATGTAAAGGCTCGTCATTCCAATTTGTTTGTTCTTCTTTTTTTGGGGGGAAATGATTTCCCTCAAACCCCCTCAGCTATTTTATTTTCACTTGGCAAAGCAAGTAAAAATAAATTTTACGGGGTTTCCAAAGGGAATCATTCCCTTTGGTGGGGAGTATGAGGGGTGAAACCCCTCAAATTGGAATGACACATATGTAAAGTCTGAGAATATTTTACGGAGCTTGCACGAAAGTCAAGGTATAGCCATTGTTACACTTAAAGGTGGTTGGTTCGCCTATGGCCTGAGACCATATGTTTGAGTTAAGATACAGCTGCAGGTCAGTGGAAAGATTAAAGCTATCTGTATAGCTGACTTCTATATTGTTATCTATCTGTCCTTGTAAGCTGAGCTGTATTTTAAATCCTTCAGACGCGCCGGAGTCACTTATGTGTATTTTTTCGAAGTTTTCAAATATAGTAGATGCCAGTACATCATTAGAATTTCTGCTGGTGCTAACATAAAAATCGCCATTAGTAGAAGTATCGATTCTTACTGTTTTTTCTTCACCTGCGCCAATGTCGTCTGCATCAATAAATATAATGTCATTATCGCCACTTCCCATGTCGATAGTGTTAAAATGAGTAACACTATATTCTTTCCCGTTTGAATTGAATGACTCATACCCATCTTTTAGATAAAAAGTATCATTGCCATTTGTTAATTTCGCCTCACTGCCCGGACCTTTCCCCCAAATTACTGAATAGTTTAAGTCAGTGTGCTCGGTATTGCCAAAGTCAAATTCTACAACGCCACTCAGTTGATTCACCTGATTGGTGCTGGCATTATCCACCAGAATATCATCGTCTTGCCAGTTTACGGAATAGTAGAGTCCATCATATTTAAAAAGAAAGCCAGTATCGGTAAGGTGTACTGAGTAGGAGAAATCTTCAGGTAAAGATTCAATTTCTACAATAAATTTTTCATCGTGTTCAAAATGACCCAGGATTATTTCTGTTTCATTTTTTGGGGTAAAATATATATCACCCGAGTTTTTTGGGGTAACGTTTACTATGATAGGGTTATCAGAAGTCGTTCCCAGACTCGGGTCAGGTGTTGGCTCAGGTACACTTGGAATCAAAAGCATGGAATCATTATTGTCACTTGACTGCGCTTGGCTACTTTGACTTGAATCTATATCTTGAGACTTTTGACTTGTACTGCCTTCAGCATTTTCTTTTTCCGTTGTACTTTTACTGCTGTCTGCAAATTCCTTGGCAAGACCTTCGCCTTCTTCTTCGGTGTTTGCATCTTGACTTTCTTCGCTGATAAGTTCGGCATCATTAATAGGTGCAACCACTTCTTCTGTAACGACACTGAGCTGTTTACCTTCTTGGGTCATATTGTCAATGGCTTCGGTGACTGCCTGAAGGTTTTGACTTTCGGTAGTAGAAATGTCTTCATTATCTTGAACTTGCTTTAATTTCACATTAAGTTGTTGTAAAACTTCTTGTGGATTATCCATATTGTTCATAATTTGGATAATTTCATTAAGTTCAGAAGTTGAGAGAACAAAGGGGGTTATAGCTGTTCCGCCTGCACCGATAACCACACCTTCGCTTGAAGAGGTGAGAAGAGCAAAAGACCCACTTGCAGAGTTGATGTGTACGGTGTGTCCATCAGAAATGGAAAGTACCACATGGTTTTCATCGCCGTTGTCTGAAACGGTATGTAAAGTGGTGGTACCACGAATACCCATGGTGGCTTTAGGGCTTTGAATTTCAAAGGCCTCAGGATTACGTTTGACAATTTCCCCTGAAATGGACTGCATAGTGCCTTTGGTGATGGACAAAAGAAAAGATTCGTCACTCGGTGTAAAAACATAATCAGAAATCATTATTTCTGTGTCTTCACTTAATGTAACTTGGGTTTTATCCGTAAAGGTAATTTCTAAGCTGGAGTCTTCGGTGATAACGGTGTCGTCATCGGTGAGAGGACTTCCTACTTGCAAAAGGATTTTTTCATTGCCTCGTAAGGCATAAACTTCTCCGTTGACTCTGGATACATTCGCTACAATGTTCATAATTTTTCTCTCTAAATAACGTGCATATTATATATTATACAAAATAAATTAAAAACGCCTGTCAAGAAGGGGTAATAATTTAATATTTTAAAACTCTAAATCAGACTTTATTTTTTGTCAAATTAAAGTCTGATTTAGTTAAGAGTAAAGTTTATTAATATTTCATTGGGGGACTATATTGCTATGCTTGTACAAAACTCAATGTATATACATCTCCATCGTTGTTACAAGTGAAGACGTTTAACGTACTGCCTGTGCCCCGTGACCAGATACTGCTGTCATAACCTTGTAACATGACTACAGAAGGCTGCATATTACCTTCATAGCTGACTACATAGTCCTGATCGATTACTCCTTGTAAATTGAGACGTATATTATATACTTCAAGCATATTGGAAACGTTACTGCTGGGGTCTGATATGATAATTTTTTCAAAATTTTCAAATAATGTATAACCTGTTGCTGTGCCACTAGAGTTTGTTTCGGTACCGACCCAAAATCCATCATCGGTAATACCAATAGTTGCTACTTTTCCCAGAACTTCACTGTTTTCGAAACTACTTGCATCAAAACGGATAGTGTCGTTATCGCCGTCGCCCATATCAATAACGTTAAAATTTGTAACATCAAACTCTTTTCCGTTTAGCTCGAATGTGTCACTACCATTTTTTATGTAGAAGATATCATCCCCATCCGTTAAAGTGGCTTTACTTTCTGTTCCGTATCCGCTGCCGATAATCGATGAGTAATTTAAGCCTGCTTGATCAGCATCATTAAAGTCAAATTCTTGAATACCTAACAAGGCATTTTCTTGATTTGTACCTGCATGATCCACTAAAATATCATCTTCTTGCCAGTTGATTGCATAAAAATATCCATTATATTCAAACATGAAACCCGAATCGGTAAGGCGTAAAACATAGGACGAATCTTGAGGCATATTTTCAATGTCCACAATAAATTTTTCATTATTTTCAAAATGTCCAAGGACTATTTCTGTTTCATCTTTTGGGGTAAAATAGATATCACCTGAATCTTTTGGAGTAACGTCAATTATGATAGGGTTCGATACGCTCAGGCCTAAGGTTGGGTCAGGAGTCGGTTCCGGTGTTTGCTCCGGAGTCGGTTCAGTTTCTTGTGGGGTAAGTAAAGCTGTATTACTTTCTGTTGACTGAGCCTGACTACTTAAGCTTGAATTTATCTCATCAGATTTTTGACTTGTGCTGCCTTTTGTGCTTTCTTTTTCGGTTGTACTTTTACTACTGTCTGCAAATTCCTTGGCAAGACCTTCACCATCTTCTTCGGAGTTCTCGTTTTGAGTTTCTTCGGCAGTAAGCTCGGCATCATTGACAGGAGCAACGACTTCTTCGGAAACTACACTGAGTTGCTTACCTTCTTGGGTAATATTGTCGATGGCTTCAGTCACTGATTGAAGGTTTTGAACTTCCGTTGAAGATGTATCGTCAGTATCTTGAATTTGTTTAAGTTTTATATTGAGTTGTTGTAAAACGTCTTGTGGGTTTTCCATGTTATCCATTATTTGGATGATTTCATTCAATTCGGAAGAGGATAACACAAAAGGTTTCATTGCTGTGCCACCCGTGCCGATGGCAACGCCTTCGCTTGACGAGGTGAGAAGAGCAAAGGATCCACTTGAAGTATTGATGTGTACGGTGTGTCCATCGGAAATGGAAAGCACCACATGGTTTTCTTCTCCACTGTCAGAAATAGTGTGCAAGGTGGTTGTGCCACGAATACCCATGGTCGCTTTTGGACTTTGGATCTCAAAAGCCTCAGGATTACGTTTGACAATTTCTCCTGAAATTGACTGCATAGTACCTTTGGTGATGGATAAAAGAAACGACTCATCACTCGGCGTGAAAACGTAGTCAGAAATCATGATTTCCGTATCTTCACTTAAAGTTACTTGTGTTTTGTCTGTAAAGGTGATTTCTACACTGGAATCTTCGGTGATAACGGTATCGTCATCAGTAAGGGAGCTTCCTTCTTGTAAAAGAATTTTTTCACCGCCACGAAGGGCATAGGCTTCGCCGTTAATACGTGAAACGCTTGCAACAATGTTCATAATAATCCTCTCATAAAAACGTACAGGTTTAGAAAAATAGTTTACCGATAAAAGAAACTACGTTTATTTTAGGGGAAAGCTGATGTTACCAAAGCAACATATCTTGATAAAAAGGTGTAAACTTATTCGGACTTTTTTAAACAGACTTGTCATTCTATTTCAAGCGTCGACGAAAGGAACAGTCTTTTTGTTGCGATCCCGTAAATAGGGGGTATGGATGTGCTGTATTATTGCTTTATATGTTTGTAAACTGTCAAACAAAAATATCCAACACTTCCAATAAAAAATCTTGACAGATAATTATTTTATAAGATTGTCAACGGTGTTTTCAAGTTTTAATTCTTTCAGTAAGGTACCGGAAAGAGCCAGTAAGCGATATTGCCCCATAATAGCATCGATGTATGCTATTTCATGGTCAACCGAAGACGAGAAAAATTCGGATTCAGCGTCCAGAATGTCAAGTAAGCCACGTTTTCCTGTTTGGAACTGGCTCAAAAAGTTCTCACGGGTAGATTTTGCATACCCCATAGAGTCTTTGTAGAGATCTGCCTGTTCAAAACTGTTATAGGTTTGTACAAAAGTTGTATAAATTTCTTGTTTTAGTTGATCTTCAAATTGTTGAATTTCAAGTTGTGATTTTTTTGTTCTGTTTTTAGCTTTTTCAAGTTCGGCTTTATCGGCGCCTCCATTGAAAACGTTCCATTCCATATTTAAACTAAAGTTTAAATCATCAACTTTTCCGCTACCTTCCCCATCAAGATATGTATTGGAATAGGCGACCTGTCCGTATACTTGAGGCAAGAATTTTCCTCGAGCAACCAACTGATCTTGATGACTGATTTCATTAGCCAGTTTTAATGATTGAAGCTTTGGGTTTTGAGAAAGTGCCAATTCATAAATATGATCACTTTTTTCAAAAGTCCGTAATGGTTTAAAAATATCCTCAAGATCTCTTTCTGCTTCTCTTCCAACCACCTTAAGGTAGTTGGCTTTAGCTGCGTCAAGCCCTGTGAGGTGCATATACATATTTGCTTCTGCTCTTGCAAGCCTTGATTGAACTTGTGTTACTTCTCCATGGGTAATGACTCCTTGGTCAAAGCGAAGCATGGTTGTTCTTAATATTTTCTTATGCTCATCAACGTTTTTTGTGGCGTAATCGACCAGTTTAAAACGTCTGATAAGATCAGCATGAGCAAAAAGAGCATCGTATGCCAAAGAATTGGCGTTATCTAAAAAGTTTTCTTTACTGGAGACTTGATTAAGCTTTGAAGCTTCATAACGTGCTTTGTTTTGGCCACCTGCATAAAGAGGTTGTCGTAAGGTTGCGCCAAACCCATTGTAGTCTTCAAATTTATTGTCATTACCGTAGAACCTGGTAGTGGTATTTGAAGCCTGTGATGCTCCAATGTTTGCCCAAATACCGATGGTTGGTAAAAAATTTGCCATAGAGCTTTTCTTGTCATAATCTGCAATACTGATGTCTTCACGAAAACTTTTCAGCATAGGGCTATAGCGAAAGGCTTGTAAAATGGTTTCTTCAACCGTCACAGCCTCAGCAGTAAGTGGGGAAATAGTTAAAGAACACCCCAAAATACAGCCTGTTACAAAAAAACTTTTGATAGTTTGCCTAAGTAGTGCAGATGCGAACATGTTTGCTCCATAACGTTTAAACAACGTTACTTTTATTTTTTTTAGAAGTATTGCTTCATTAGCTTAATCAGTTTACTTTTTTTAAAAACAAATGGCAAGCTTTTCAAGAAAAAAAAAGAAAAAAAGGGATTGTAATTTCTTGTGAATTTTGTATCTATGTGCTAAGGCTTATTCCGTATTTCATGCTGTTCTTATAACAGTCTGAAACATTAGTATATTTCGTTGAGAGCAGTTCTAAAATAATTCAATCTAGAAATGCTCCAAAGACAAATTTTCAAGGAAATTGTAATGAATGAAATTTTATTGGTTTTTAGTTTGACTTTTACCTATGGCTCTGTTTTGTTGGCGTATAAATACTTGGGGAAAAGCGGACTTTATGTTTGGACAGCCATTGCAACCATTATCGCTAATATTGAAGTTATGCTGCTTATTCAAGCGTTTGGCATTGAGCAAACACTTGGCAATATTCTTTTCGCTTCTACTTTTTTGGTAACTGACATTTTAGCCGAAAACGAAGGGAAAGCTTCTGCAAAAAAAGCAGTTTGTTTTGGTATTTTAGCAAATCTTGTTTTTATCGTTGTAAGCCGAACTTGGCTTATGTATATTCCAAGCGCTAATGACTGGGCAAGTCCTGCTATGCGTGATATATTTGCCAATGTCCCACGTATTATGATTGTCGGTATTGTGGTTTATGCTTTAAGTCAGGTTTTTGATGTGTGGCTTTACGATAAAATTTGGAAAATAACAACCAAGGTTTTCAATAATAGTGAACGAGGATTGTGGATACGCAACAATGTGTCAACACTTATTTCACAGGCTATCAATATTGTGCTCTTTACATTCGGTGCATTTTATGGACTTGAGAATTATGATATTCCTATAATTTGGACACTTATTTTGTCTTCTTATTTGGTGTACCTTGTGACCAGTGTCTGTGACACGCCCATTGTTTATCTTGCACGAAAAATGCACAAAAATAAAGCATAGCTCTGTAACTGGGAGCACGTCACTCCAATTTGTTTCTTTTTTGGGAGGGGAATAACTCTTTTGTGTACAAAAGTTTTTTTCCTCTCCCAAAACCTCTCCCCTTCCTCAAAAAACTTTAATAAAAGGGTAGTAAATCCCAAAAAGTATGCTTTTTGTTATACCATACTTTTAGGCTTTCAGAGTTGCTATTTGTTATTCTTTTTTTTCTTTTTATCTTTGTCGACCTTACTGTTTCCATTAGTTTTTTCTATGGCGTCTTCAACAGAAAGAAGGGGGTATACTTCATCTTCTTTGTCGTCAGGCTTTTCTCCTAAAGCTTTTTTCAAAACATCACGGTAGATTTTCATAACCTCGATACGTGCGTATTGTTTTGAGTTTGCGGCAATAATATGCCATGGAGCATAAAGGGTGTCTGTACGCATAAACATTTCATCTGCCGCCACTTTGTAAAGGGGCGCCTTTTCGCGGTTACGCCAATCATCATCAGTGATCTTATAGTTCTTCCAAGGTGTTTTCTGTCTATCTTCAAAACGAGCAAGCTGTTCTTCCGGAGTGATATGCATCCAAAACTTGAGAAGAATGTTTTTCTTATCTACTAGCTGTTCTTCAAAATCATTGATTTCTGAATACGCTCTTTTCCACTCTTCAGGTTTTGCATAACCTTCCACACGCTCGACAAGCACTCTACCATACCATGATCTGTCATAAATAGTGACGTAGCCTGCCATGGGGACATGTCGCCAAAAGCGCCATAAATAATGATGAGAAAGCTCTTCGTCCGTCGGGGAACTGATCGGAATAATTCTTGTTATACGAGAATCAACCGCTTCACAAATCCTTCTGATGGCACCACCTTTTCCTCCTGCATCCCAGCCTTCAAAAATAATGGTGCTGGAAATGCCTTTGTGGTAGGCTTTATAGGTGAGTTGGAAAAGCTCGTTTGTAAGCTCGGCCAGTTCTTTTTTATAAACATCTTTCTCGATGCTCTTGCTCATATCTACTCTATCCAATATAGCAACAGACTCATCGGCCATTGATTGGGCAAGGCGGGACTTTATTTCTGTTTCAGAATCAAGTTTAAGATTTTGAGCATTAAGTTTTTTGTCAATGGCGTGCTCCATCTGCTGGATAAGTGCACGCGCTACCGCAACATTTCGGAAGTTATCATCATAGGCGTCAATAATGCACCACGGCGCATATTCTCTGTCGGTTTCGGGAATGGCTTTGGCTACAGTGGAGACGAGGGCATCATAATTTGCATCACTTTTTTCGTCATAGGGAGTAAAGTGGTAAGAGCCCTTTTCTTTTTTTCTTTTTTGTTGTCTTTCATCGTGGGCATTTTTATCAATGTGGAGCCATAATTTCATAATAGCATAACCGTCGTTTGCTAATATACGTTCAAGTTCTGTACGTTTGGCAAGAATGATATCAAGCTCATTATGAGAAATTTCATTGGCAGCCGCTTTTCTTATAGGCTCACTATACCAACCACCTATAAAAATTCCGATTTCACCGCTTTTGGGTAACTGTATCCAGTAGCGCCACGATTCGGGACGACTGTGAGCTTCGTCGGTAGGGTTCCAGAACGTGTGGTTACGCATTTTTTTTGCGTCAAACCATTTGCTGAGCAGGTTAACTATTTTTCCTCTACCTGTTCCGTCAAGGCCTGCAATGGTAATGAGCACAGGAATATTCAATTCCTCACATTTTTCCTGTAACGCAAACAACTTCATTTGAAGTTGAGGTTCTAACTCTTTGTAATCCTTTGATGAGTAATTCTGCCCAAGACTAATGGAACCAAACATACCAAAACCTCCGAAAAATAAAAGTTATTGTGGAAAAACTGTATATTATTTTAAACGTCCTGCATCAAAAAGTTCTGTGAAATCATCGCTTTCACCAATAGCTGTTTGGATACAACTCAACTCTTTTTTACAGAACTGAATTGTGGTTTCTGCAGGAAGGCCGTTGGAAATGGAGTTGAAAGCATAAACCCCGGGACGGAGAAGTTTAAGGCTATAACCTCCGTAAGCACGCATAATAGCTTCGGAATATTCCTTAATATCAAGACTATACACCGGAGAAATTTTATAAGTAAAAAATGCCGTACCATCTTCATTTTTAACAGTGAAGTCAGTGTCGTTTTTTTCTTTAACATCCCAACCGATAGGTAAATCCATGATAAGAAAATTAAAATCTTGGCGTGCGGCATGAGATAAAGGAGGTTGGTAAAAAGACAACGAAATTAACGTGAGAAGAGTAACTAAAATACGCATGGTCTTTCCTTTTGTTTTTTTATTTAGGATATAAAAAATCAATTGTTAAACTAATATATAAATTATGTCATAAGAAATCAAGTTAATACTTGTTTATGTTTATGACATTCTAATTTGCTTGTTTTTGGTAGAGGAGAATCTATTTTTTGAAGCACCTTGAAATGACGCTAAATTTCGCTTTGCTCAATATTAGCATGATAGCCAGTTATAAAAATATATATATTTCAGTTTGTAAATAGTCTGTTTATTGTGAAGAACTAACCTGATTGCTTATAGTTAACAAAAGGTACTTTCATTTATATTCAGTCAGCCCTAGTTGTTAACGAGTTGTTATTAAAAAGTTTTGTGGGGGAGAGCTCGAGAGGTGATAACTTTCATTTTACAATTCAGGTTCAAAAGTTCCCTCTCTCGAAAAAATAATTCAGAAACACACTTTAGTACGTCTTTTTTTTGTTGTCAGTTTGTTTACTTTCGGATAAAAGATGAACTGTAGATAACACGAGAATCAGTATATTTATATTTTGAAATATATTCATAAAATATACAAAGTGTGCATTTAAAGGAGTAAATATGCCAATTTTTGAATTTCAATGTAATAAATGCGATAATATATTTGAAGAAGTCGTTTTTGGTGATGACGCTGTGCCTTGTCCTCAATGTTCAGCCGGTGATACCGAAAAGTTAATTTCTCGTCCACGCCGTACTAAGGTCGGTGGCGGAGATTTCTCTTCAAGTGATGCTTTAAGTTCTGCGCCCATGAGCAGTGGTGGTGGCTGTGCCGGTTGTTCAGGTGGTTCATGCGGAACTTGTGGACAATAATTTTTGATGCACACCCGTAACAGATTCCAATAACATTTTCTTTTTTGTATAATCGAAAGGATATAATATGAATAAAATCACCATTGCAACAAGAGGAAGCGCACTTGCGTTATGGCAAGCGGAACACATAAAAGCACGTTTACAACAAGCCCATCAAGGACTTGAGGTGGAACTTCTTGTGCTTAAAACCAAGGGTGATATTATTTTGGATGTACCTTTGGCAAAAGTTGGCGGTAAAGGTTTGTTTGTTAAAGAGATTGAAGAAGCACTGCTTAGCAAACAAGCAGATATTGCCGTCCACAGTATGAAAGATGTGCCCATGGTTTTGCCCGAAGGACTCACTCTCGGGGCGATTCCGGAACGTGAAATTTTATCGGATCTTTTCTTGTCCACAAAATATAAAAGTTTGGAAGAGTTGCCTCAAAATGCTGTTCTTGGCACGAGCAGTCTAAGAAGACAAGCCCAAGTTTTGGCTTTACGCCCTGACTTACAAGTGACTTTTTTACGAGGCAATGTGGAAACACGTTTACGCAAAATGACCGAAGGGCAGTATGATGCCATTATTCTTGCGCATGCAGGCATGAAAAGACTCGGTTTGTCAGCCCCTTGTGAAGCTCGCCTTGAACCGCCAACCTTCCTTCCCGCAGTTGGCCAAGGAGCGCTTGGGATTGAAATTCGTGAAGACGATGAAAAAATGGCACAAATGATAGCTTGTTTAGACCACAGCCACACCAGATATTGTGTAGAGGCTGAACGTTCTTTTTTGGCTGCCCTTGAAGGTGGGTGTCAAGTTCCTATCGCAGGCATCGCTCGCCTTGATGGTGAGACCATTTGCGTAGAAGGTTTGGTTGCCGAACCTGACGGAACTGTGCTTATCCGTGAAAAAGTGGAAGGGCATGTGAACGACAGAATTGCTCTTGGTAAAGAACTTGCCGAAAAAATCTTAGCACGTGGAGCAAAGGCTATTTTGGAAAAACTCTATCAAGAAGAAAGTTCTTCATAAGGTTCCTTACTACTGTTTGGATATTTTTTTGAGGAGGAAAACCCTATTTTCGGATTATCAGCGAAATGACGCTAGATTTCGCTTTGCTCAATATTAGCTGGAAGGTTTTCCCCCTCAAACTCCCCCTTTCCTGAAAAACTAAAATATAGTTTTAACCTAAAAAAATCAATAACTTAAATAATAATATAAGAATACAAAATAAATATTTTATTTAAAGTTATTATATGTTGAAAACCGGTTGAAAAGTAGTAATATGCTTCCGCACTGTGTGGCTTTGCATATCCTATGCAAATTTCTGAACCAAAAAACTTACTTAATATTAAAGTTTTTTTTGGAAAAGGGGAGGGTTTGGGAGGGGAAAAAC
>CAYJHY010000031.1:0-14754 GCA_964369875.1 uncultured Mailhella sp. | reverse complement strand
TGCCGTAAAATGAGCCTGAATTCACTTCAGGCGTTCGCAAGCGACATTTGAAGGCGACGTACCTTTCTGAAAAAGTCAAAAATTGACTTTTTCAGCATCGACTAGATAGTGTCGTCAAAATGTTCTTTTTGCCAATACCTTCGTCAGATTTCACTTACTTTTGTAATTAAAATAAAAGGCCATTTTTGAAGTGGCCTTTTATTTTGTCCAAACCTTGAATAGTTAGTTTTCGCTTGTCATCGCAACTATTCAAGAGTCCTTACTAAAGAGCTCTGCATAATCATAAACGTAGTTATAAATTCTGTAATTTTTTCAAAATTTCAACTTCGTAACAATATAAAAATTATGCAGAGCCACGCAGTGTGAGCGAAACAAAAAACCGCAAGAAGACATGCTTCTTACGGTTTTTCAGGAAAGGGGAGGGTTTGGGAGGGGGAAACATCCAAGCGAATATTGAGCAAAGCGAAATGTAGCGTCATTACGAGGTTGACTCAAAAATGGGGTTTCCCCCTCCCAAAAAATCAAAATAAATCAAAAAATCAATACCAAATATTATTCAGCATGCTTTTTTTCTTCAGCGGGCAAAATACCGCGAGGGCTTTGCCTGATAAAGTCAATATAGTGTGCAATTTCTTCAAAGTGACCATATTCGCTTTCCAATTGAGCAAGCGCTTCGGTGCGAGGCATGGAAGAATGCCATGTTAGCTTGAAGGCTTGTTTAAAGGCGCGCAAAAGCTCTTGGCTTGCCTTTTTACGGCGTAACCCGACTATATTGGGTGATTGCACGGTGGCACGGTTACCGACGGCAAGCATGTATGGAGGCAAGTCCTGAGCGATGCCGGAGGCACCTCCCAAAAAGGAATATTCCCCTATGCGTGAAAACTGATGGGCGGCGGAAAGGCCTCCCAAAATAGCGCCGTCATAAACGATACAGTGCCCCGCAAGGGTTGCGTTATTTGACATAACAATATCGTTTTTCAATTCGCAATCGTGCGCCACATGGCAATAGGCCATAATAAGGTTATTATTTCCTATGCGTGTCACCAAGGAACCGCTTTCCGTTCCACGGTGAATGGTGGAAAATTCACGAATACTGTTGTTGTCGCCAATAATGGTTTCACTTTTTTCCCCATGAAATTTTAAATCTTGAGGAAGTCCACCCACCAAGGCGTAAGAATGAACATGGTTGTTTTTACCTAATGTAGTATATTGCTTAATAGAAGCAAAGGCGTCTATTTTGCAGTTATCACCGATTATAACATCATCTTCAATAACAGCGCACGGACCGATGGTTACATTTTCACCTATTTGTGCGCTGCTTGCGATAAATGCATTCGGATGTATATTAGACATTCATTTATCCCTTTTGTTTAGTTTACACCATCCGCAGGAGCAGTGGCTGCGGTGAGGGTTGCTTGGGCGACCAATTGTCCGTCGACATAAGCTTTAGCGTCCATTTTATAAAGTTGCATTTTCTTTTGTAAGTTTGAACATTCAATCTCAAGCTTGTCACCCGGTACTACAGGACGGCGGAACTTTGCTTTTTCAATACCTGTAAAAAGATACACGATGTTTTCCGGAACTTCATCAAAGCTGTTGGCCACAAGCACAATGCCTGTTTGTGCCATAGCTTCGATGATGAGCACTCCGGGCATAACAGGCGCTACAGGAAAATGACCTTGGAAAAAGTTTTCGTTAAAGGTCACATTCTTATAGGCTTTGATAAATTCATTTTTTTTCATCTCCACAACCCTGTCGATAAGCAAAAATGGATAACGATGGGGGAGAAGTTTCATAATGTCATTGATTTTAAGTACTTGTTCCATGATGTATTCCTAGATTTTCAATTTTAGTCTATTTTTTCTCGCCGATTTCTTGATTCTCCATCAAGGTGGCAAGTAATTTTTCTAATTTATTCATGCGCTTAAAAAGATCAGGAAGTTTTGGCACGACGGTTGAAATGCGCATATATTGGCTTGCATCATTGGCCGGACTTCCCATCACTGTTTTATTATCTACAATATCTTTGGCAATGCCCGATTGTGGACCGATGGTCACATTGTTACCGATTTTCAAGTGCCCTGCCACGCCAACTTGACCTGCCAAAGTACAATTGTCACCGATATGAGTAGAGCCTGCCACGCCAACTTGAGAAATAATAAAACAATCTTTTCCAACCTGAACGTTATGCCCAAGCTGAACCAAATTGTCTATACAGGTGCCGTCTTGCACCACCGTTGCACTCAAAGAAGCTCGGTCAATTGTGGTATTGGCTCCGATTTCCACGCTGTCACCAATTTGAACTTGACCGATTTGCGGAATTTTCTGAACCCCAACGGGAGTACGTACAAAGCCAAATCCTTCACCGCCAAGCACAGCCCCCGGCTGTAAAACACAGTCATCACCAAGTGTGGTGCGAGACATAAGAACTGCATTTGGAAAAAGGGTACAATTATCACCGATTTTGGAATTTTCACCGATGTATACCCCGGAAAACAAAGTACAGTTATCGCCGACAATCACATTATCGGCAATAAAGACATAGGGATAAATGGTGCAATTTTCACCGATTTGGGCTGAAGGAGCGATGGAAGCAAATTGGCTTACACCTTCAAAAGTTCCTTCTTTTTCGGCAAAAAGCGCCATGCATTGCGCAAAAGCATAGTAAGGCTCATCGCAGATAAGAGCATGTTTCACGTCATCTGCATGGTCTTTGCGCACAATAACCGCCCCTGCTTTGGTTGTAGCAAGTTGGGAAACATATTTGGGATTAGCTAAAAAGCTCAGTTCGCTTTCTGTAGCTTCCTCAAGGGTGTTGACTCGGGTGATCTCAATGTCATCCCCTTTGTATTCCAGCCCCAAAAGGCCTGCGATTTCCGATAGAGTGTATTTTTTTGACATAAGCACCCCTTGAAAAATTTTAAAGATACATTTCTTTTAAACAATATATTCGGAGGGATCAAATCCCCCCGAAAACATTTACTGTTATTTTCTTTTCAGAAAATATTATACTTTAAACTTTCCGCCCTTAGCCTTCCAAAGTTTGTTTACTTCTTTCAAAACCTTATCGGTAATGTCTACACCTTTGGTAACATAGGTAACAGGAGGTACACGGTCAAATACAATTTCAAGACCTTCGTCTTTAGCTACGTTTTCAACAGCTTCTTGAAGAGTGCCTGTTATTTGTTCGTTGATTTTTTGTTGGATGGGAGCTACTTTTTTAGCAAGTTCGGTACGTTTTGCTTCAAGTTCACGAGCTTTTTTATCAAGTGCTTGCGCTTTTTCTACACGAGCTTTTTCAGAAAGAGCTGCCGCTTGTTTTTGAAAATCTTGAGCTTGTTTTTGGAAGTCTTGGAATTGTTTTTCCAAGGCTTTTTGGTCTTTTCCAACTCTGGAATCCAAGAGCTTGGTTGCCGCTTTACCCATATCACTAGTTTGAACTACTTGTGCAAAAGTTGCAACACCGATTTTAGCTTCGGCAACACCGGTAAAAAGAAGGCTAAGTACAAGCGCAAGGCTAAGGCTTAATGAACGAATCATAGATAATCTCCTTATGATTAACTTTATTAATTGTGTAGACTATAAACCGTGCATTTCTGTCCGTCAAGTTTTATTGTCTTTACGGTTTGAATTTTGACACGTTATTTCAATTTGCTTGTTTTTGGGAGGGGGAAAACCCTCCCCCTTTCCTTAAAAAACATTAATAAGGAGATGTTAAATTCAATAAACATATGATTTAAAACCGAAAGTAGATAAAAGGGTTATACGTCGAAGCCGCTATACTTGAGATGGTAAATAGAAACAAACACAAAAGGTAGATATAGTTCAAACAAGCCACAACTTGACAGGATAACTTTCTAAAAAAGTAGGTTCTAAAAATAGGCATAGAAGAAACACCGGCAACAAATAAAATCACATAAAACTTATTGTTTATATTTTCAATACTTGTGATAGTATACAAAGTATTTGTGGTGTGTAATCCAAACATCCCTTCTAAAAAACTGATGGCAGTACTTAAATCAACAGCCCTAAAAAACACCCAACCGACAAGAACTATAAATAAAGTATAAATTCGCGCCAAACAAGATGTAAACACATTTTTCCTGCTTGTATAAAAACCGCTTATTCTTTCAAAAATTATAAATACTCCATGTAAAAGCCCCCAAACAATAAAATTCCAACTTGCTCCGTGCCAAAAGCCGGTGCATAAAAACACAATGAATAAATTGAAATATATTCGATATGGCACAGCTCTATTCCCACCAAGAGGAATATAAAGATACTCTTTAAACCATGTCGAAAGCGATATATGCCATCTTCTCCAAAATTCTGTAATCGACTGCGATATATATGGATAATTGAAATTTTCCAATAGAGTAAATCCAAATATAGAAGCAAGCCCTATTGCCATGTCGGAGTAACCGCTAAAGTCATAGTAAAGCTGAAAGGCATAGCAAATTACACCAAGCCATAATAATGCTACACTTGCTTCATTTGGAGGTAAAGCAAATACTTGATCGGCAATATTACCCATTGTATTCGCAATAAGGACTTTTTTGGCTAGGCCTAAAATAAATCTACGGATTCCGTAGTCTATTTTATCGACTGTCAGTGTACGTTTTGTAATTTGGCTCTCAATATCGTGGTATTTGACGATAGGCCCCGCTATTAGTTGCGGAAAAAAACTTATATAAAGCGCTAAATCATAAAAATTTCTTTGAGCTTTCGTTTCTTTTCTGTAGACATCAACAACATAAGATATTGCTTGAAATGTATAAAAAGAAATACCTATAGGCATAACAACGTCAATAAAATCAAAGTTTTTTGAAAAAATCAAAGAAAGATTCTCAGACAAAAAGTTGAAATATTTAAAATAACACAAGAAAGAAAGGTTGGTAAAAATGGCTAAAAACAAGATGATTTTTTTTTGTGCCTCCCATTTTTCAATCGCAATTGCAAAAAAGTAGTTGCTTATGACAGTGAAAAGCATAATGACAAGGTATGTAGGCTCACCCCAAGCATAGAAGAAAAAGCTCGCAACAAGCAACAGCAAATTATGCCATTTTGTTTTCACGAAAAAGTATGCAATACACAAAATTGGAAGAAAAAGAGATAAGAAGGACAGTGAAGCAAAAAGCATTATCGCACCTCCGGAAAAATAAAAGAAGGCAGTAACGAAATATTACGCTCTACTTGCTCTAAGATAATCACATCATAATTTTCTTTAATGTTCTCCAGATCAGACGCGGTTAGACTATAACGCCATACAAACAAACCTTCTTGAAATGTGCTGGCAAGATACGGCAAGAACTCAGAACCAAAAGAATCTTGAAGTATAAAAATATTTTTCTTCGCCAAAGGTTTTGTATTTTTTGTCTGCACAGCTTCACTTCCACTTTGCTCTTGATTTGAAGGCGAAAGTGTTTTATGGGTAAAATCAATACTTGGTCTAAGATAAACACTCGTTTCTTCCGGAATATTATTTCCCATTCCGGTGATATCACCTCTCAATTTTTGGTATTCAGTTACTCCCTTGGCAATCAGCTTATCATCATTTGGGAAATATATGTTCATAAGCTCCTGATATGCAATGTATGCCCCATGGCTATTCCAGTGGGTATCATTTTTAAAGTAAAGCAATCCTTCATCTTTATTTGCATGCAACACGTCATAAAAATAAAGCACTTTGACATCGGTATACTCTTTTAGATACCGAACCAGCTGATTTGCTCTACTTTGGCTGTCATCATATTTTTTTTTATACTTATTGGGATAAAATTCTCCGTATATTTTATTTTTATCAGGAGCAATAATATATATAAATTTCTTATTATGCTTTTTAGCCCATTCATTTATCGCATTCAAATAATTTTTTGCGTTTATAAGTTCTTCTTCTGAAAAGAGTTCTAAATTACTAAAGTTCGCTATAGCTCCACCATCTTTATAAAATAACCAATTGTCTTTTCCCGGCAATACATTACTATTTTCCAGACTGTTTGTAAGAGCCCAGTGAATAGCATCATATCCTTCAATGAGCTTATCCCTCAGAAAGAATCTGTCACTAAACCACGTATCAAAATCGGCTCCAAATTGATTATTAATTTTATAATTTTCGTCAAACAAAGGTTTATATTGTGCAAGGCGTCGGTTTTCTGCCACCGCATTGGGATTTTTGTTTATTTTAAGTGCCGGTATCACAGCCACCACAAAAAACAATAATATAAATAACAGACTCGAAAGCCTTGTTTCCTCATTCTCTCTCTTAATGGATAAGAACACTTGAGCTGTTTTATTCAAAATTAAAAAAGATAATATGAACAACGAGAGGAATATTGAAAATGATACTTCATGACGTTTTATCAGGCGCGAAGAAAGACTGCATTCAAAAGAAGCAGATTCTGCATTTTTTGTAAGTATAATTTCCTTATTTTCTATTTTAAAGTCGTCAATATTCGTTAACGAACCGAATTTAAAATCATCTACCCCAAGCGTCCATAACCCTATCAGTTGAAAGTCTGAAAATTTAAACGTATTCGCTTGTGAAGCAATATTAATTTCAATTTTCTTTGTTCGCAAGCTTTCCGTGCTAAAGTTTATTTTTGAGACGCTCGGCTGTTTATCTTGAGATAAGAGCATAGGCTTAAAGGGCCGACTCTCGGAAGAAGTTGAAGACACATTTATTACCACATCCGTATTCTCATGCTGAACAGTAAACGAAACACTAGTTGTGTCTTCTTTTAACCAAAAAGGGTATAGTAAAGCAACCAATACGAGACTGCCTAAACTCACTACGACAAACTGAATTATTCTTGGACTAACAATTTTCATGCAATTATATTCATTTTATTAATAGGTTAGACAATACAACAGAAATTTAGTTTTTTGCATGAAAGTATACATTAAACATGCATAACTTAGAAAAAAACGTTTGACGCAATCCATAAGTGTAAAAGAAATAATTTAGAACATATTCTAAGAAAGCCTGTTTCTAAAGTCTTCATAGGTAAAATGTTTAACACTGTGAATAGTATTGTCTTCAGAATCCCAAAGAGCAATGGAAGGGAGGCGTAAACCATTAAAGGTTGTTGTTTTCACCATGCTATAGATGGCCATATCTTCAAAAATCAGCTTATCCCCTTCTTTCACAGGCTCGTCAAAGGAATACACATTGACAACATCCCCCGCAAGGCAAGATTTCCCTGCTATACGATAGGAATACGCCTTTTCGCCGTCCGTGCCTGCCCCTGTAATTTCTGGACGATAAGGCATTTCCAAAACATCGGGCATATGGCAAGCGGCGGAGCTGTCAAAAATAATAGTTGGTCTGTCCGCTTCCACAATATCAAGCACCGTGGTGATAAGATATCCGGCTTTTAATGCCACCGCTTCACCGGGCTCAAGGTACACATCCACATTATAGCGCTCTTTTACTCTACTGATACAAGAACAAAGAAGCTCTATATCGTAATCTTCACGGCTGATATGGTGTCCGCCACCAAAATTTACCCATGACATTTTTTGTAAAATATGTCCGAATTTTTCTTCGACAACCTCAAGGGTGCGCGCCAAAGCATCGGAATTTTGTTCACAAAGTGTATGAAAATGAAGACCTGTAATTCCTTCAAAAAGTTCTTCATAATCTTCTTTTTCGATGTCACGCAAACGAATTCCGAGACGTGAAGAAGGATCGCAAGGATCGTAAATCGGCACAGCACCTTCGGAATGCTCGGGGTTGATACGTAAGCCACAAATAATTTCTTTATTGTGTTCCTTGCAATAGGCTTGAATCACGGGACGAAATTTTTTCCATTGGCGGGTCGAGTTAAAGGTAATGTGATCGCAAAGGGGTAACAATTCCTGCATGTCTTGATCGCTGAAAGCGGCGGCAAAAGCGTGTACTTCCCCTTTAAATTCCTCTTTGGCAAGGCGTGCTTCATCCACAGAAGAGGCACAAGCCCCATGCAAAGGCCCTTGCATGGCTTGAGATAATACAGAAAAAGATCCCCACTGGGAAAAACCTTTGAGCGCCAAAAGAATTTTAGCCCCTGTTTTTTGTTGTACACTGTCGAGAATTCTTGCATTGTGGCGTAATTTTGCCAAATCTGTCACAAAACAAGGCGACGGAAACTGGGTGGGATCTAGATTTTTTGGATATTGCATAACTTCCTCACGGATTTTTTGAAAATAATGAAATAGTTGTCGAAATATACCAAGGCTTGTAAATAGTTTCAAGTAAAATACTCAGAAATTCAAATAATGTCTAAAATTTTAGATTTTATATTTGATACATAGAAATAGTGGACGAGGATAAAGAAATTTGTTATAGAGCGATGAAGTAAAATTATCCTGTAACTTCTGAATTTTAAGGTTTTCCCCTATGCATTCTGATACAAAAACATCAAGCCCTGTCCTAACAGGTGTAAAAATGGGAATTCCTATTTTTGTCGGTTACTTACCTCTTGGGTTCGCCTACGGCGTTTTAGCGGTTAAAAGCGATATCGGTGCTTGGTGGGCTGTCGCTATGTCTCTCTTTGTTTTTGCGGGTGCAGGGCAATTTATCGCCGCAGGCATGATAGGTGCCGGCGCTTCTGTAATGTCCATCGTTATTGCTACGTTCATGGTGAATTTGCGGCATATTCTTATGTCAGCCGCTCTTATCGCTCCATGGCGTCCGCTCTCCACTTTTTGGAAGCACTTTTTAGCCTTTTTCCAAACTGACGAAGTTTTTGCCTCAAATATTTCCTATGCCAAGGCAGGCGGAGAGGTAAGCGTCAGTCAAGTGTTATCTTGCGGACTTGTAGCGCACGCGGGCTGGATTTTAGGCACGGCAATCGGTGCTTTTTCCGGAAATTTAGTGACAGACGTTCGACCTTTTGGTTTAGACTTTGCTCTGCCCAGCATGTTTATAGCCCTTTTGGTTCCTCTTTGTTATGACAGACTAAGCCTTTTGGTGGCAGTGCTTTCGGCGCTGGCCTCTTTGTTCTTTATCTCTTTGGGACTTGGACGTTGGAGTATTATTTTGGCAACAGTTTTAGGCGCCAGCCTCGGCCTTTACCTGAGCCAAAGGCGTGCACAAATTTCATAATTTTCACACTTGCATAATTTATGATGGATGGATATAATGGATAATACTTTTTTAGCTCTTTGTACTTTAGGAATGTGTCTGGGCGCTTTTCTCCCTCGAGTTTTACCCATCAGCTTCTTAGCCAAAAGACAACTTCCGAGCTTTGTACAAACATGGCTCAGCTTTGTACCTGTAGCCATTTTGGCGGCCTTGGTTGCCCCCGAAGTTTTTATGCAAAATGAAAAACTTTTTCTCAGCCAAGAAAACGCTTTTCTGTTAGCCTTTATCCCCACTCTTTTTGTAGCCTATCTCAGTAAAAGTCTTTTTATCACCTTGAGTGCAGGCATGGCTTTTGTAGCGGCTTTACGCTATTTTGCCCTTGCAAGCTAGACCTGTAAATTAAATAAAAATCTTATAATACGGATACTTACCATGAGACACTGCCCTTCCCCACAAGATTTCGTCACATCGCCTATGGCATTTTCAAGGAATGTCCTAAGATTTTTATTCCTGTCCTCCCTTCTTCTCTTGATTTCTTGCTCTCAAGCGCAATATGACACCATCACCCCTCTCCCTTCAGGTTCTGGGGATTTAGACGCCGAACGCAAAGACGGATCTTATTATACAAAACTCAACGCCTCCAAAAACAGCCACCTCCCCAAAGGAAAACCCTATAAAGTTTTCGGAGAAAGCTATACCCCTTATACTTCAGCCATGGGCTTTGAAGAAATCGGTGTAGCCTCTTGGTATGGCCCCGGTTTTCACGGAAAACTCACAGCAAACGGTGAAAAATATAATCAAAACGACATCACCGCCGCCCATAAACTTCTTCCTTTCAACACTCAAATCCGAGTGACAAATCTTGAAAATGGGCGTTCCATCGTGGTTAGAATTAATGACAGAGGCCCCTTTTCCGGAGAAAGAATCATAGACCTTTCCAAAGGTGCCGCAGCTCAAATCGATATGCTCCATTCAGGCACCGCAAAAGTTCACCTCAGTGTTATGGGACAACCCAACAGTCTTGACAGTATGATTGCAGGTGGAAGCCAAGGTATAGGTTTTCCGACTCCAAGCACACCTTCTCAAACAACAGCCTCCGGCAGTGCTTATGCAACGGGTGCACTCAGTAGTGCAAGCCTTTCAGGACTTGTCGACAACCCGTTTGCCACAGGCGGTTTACTCAATAATCCCGATAACCCAGGAGGGCTGGGACTTGCCCCGGCCAAACACAATCGTTATGGTCAGCCTGTAAACGCCGTTTCTTCTGCCTATGGCGGAACAACTTCATCAACATCAAGCACAGGAAGTTCAGCGACCATCGGTGCCTATAAAGGAGGAACAGTTTCTGCTCCAAATGAAGGTTTTTACTCTTCCGACCCTGATGAGTTTGGAGACGATCCGAGCTACTACGCTTCTTCTGCAAGCAGTGCAAATAGCATAGGCGCTTCCTACCCTGCCATTACCCCGACACAATCTACGGCGCAACCAACACAGCAAGCAGTCAGTCCTTCGGCAACTTCCGTAATTGTCCCTACACAAGCGACAGCCGTCTATACTCCAAGCCCCTACCCCGCGCAAACATACACTCCTTCAAATTCTCACACAAATAATCTAAGTAGCGCCGCTTACCCCACAGCTCAAAGAGCGATCGGTACAGGTGGCGGTATCAACCCTTATGGCGGAAATTCGGTACAAACAGGAACACCTCAACGCGCTTATGCCCCCGATGCTTTTCAATCCGCTTATGGTAGTGGCACAACAGTCTATCAAGTAAGCCCTTCCGCTTCCGTTCCGGCGCCTCAAGCGTATATTCCGGCACACAACGCACCGACCAAAAATCAGCGATCTATTCAAAACATACCGCAAAACCTGTCCATTGACGGCGATTATTATTTACAAGTAGCGTTATTTGATAGCGAAAGACTTGCAAAAGATATGCAGTCATCCTTGAAATCAGACGGCCATAAATCTGAAATATTAAAAGAAAACAATTTTTACCTTGTGCAAACGGGTCCCTATAAAAGCGATGACTCTGCCATAAAAGCAAAAGATACGCTATCCATCCGTTTCCCCACAGCATTTTTTGTTCTACGCTAATAAGCAATTATATTATAAACATAAAGCACTATAAATTAAAGAGGTTGAGACATGCAAGACGTAACAGTAAGTACAAATGAAACTCAAAAGTTTGAGCGCCAAACACTTACCTATTTACCTTGGGACTTTGTCGCTCATATTACCAATATTTACCCCGATTATGATTTTATCCCCCTCCATAAAGCTATTACTCAAAAGAAAAATATCACGGCTTTGGTAGGCTTTAAGGGAAAAGGCGCCACCATTGCCAAACTTTTTGGTTTTGAATTTTGGAATATTCAGGAGGGTTTATATCGTCTTTCCGGACACACCCCCTGCTCTTTTATGCTTGAGCGTTTTGGCGACTACACAGACAGTCGCAAACCCAGCGAATGGGAAGAGTGGATGCAAGCCATTCCGGAAATGCTCAACCGCTTTGACCGTGAAGACAATCCCACCATCCTCCAAAGCAAAGAAAGCATCATTGAAAATAGTGACGGTGACTGTCCTCCCGAGCAAGTCAAGCCTGATTTTTCCCCGTTCATGGAAAGACTTTACGCCGCCATGCCTTCAGCCTTCCCTGCTCTTGCGCCTTACGACAGAGAAGAAGCCATAGAAATGATTAAAAACCTTCTCGGACACCGACTAAGTTCCGACAAGTACGCTCCCGACGCTTCTCCTTATCAACTATACACCCCATCGGGGCGTAAACGTGTGGTATTGATAGATCAAGAACGCATGAGCAAATCTGAGCTTGATAAGGTACAAGCAAGAGAATCCTCTTTTATGGAAATGCTTGAAAGCGCAAAAAAACATAATCCGGGTGCGGCCTTTTTCCTTTTAGAACCCAAAGCTATTCGCAGCGGAAAAAGCAAAGGCTATCTAAGAAGTGTAGCCGAAGCCAATGGCGTGCAAATTATAAAACACGACGTGTCCTCCCTTTCTATTTTAGAACAGGCAGAAGCGGTATACACCGTCAGCTCACAACTTGGCCTTGATGCCATTTTCCTAGGTAAAAAAGTATATTGCTTCGGCATGCCTTTTTACGCAGGTTTTGGATTAACAAAAGATATGCATGTTTGCGATCGCCGTGAACCACGCACCAGAGAAGAACTCTTTTCTGCTCTATGTCTTTACTTCACTCGCTATCGCCACCCTGTCACCGAAGAACCCAGTTCTTTCAGGGAAATTTTGCGCTTTATTATTTTGCAACGCCCTCTCGCCATTGAACGCAACCGTTTTATCGCCTGTATTCATTTTGACGATAAATTGGAAAAATTCTGCCGTCGCTTTTTCTCCCATTCCGACTTGCATTTTATGCCCGAAGAAGCGGCCATCAAAGAAGTAAAGCGTAAACAAGGCATGATTTTCACCGCCAAAGAACCCGATGACGCCATGCGTAAAGCCTGTGGCAGTATCCCCTTGGTTTTTGTGAATATCGGTGTTTTGGACAGACTTTTGGGACAAGATAAATTTGTTTCTTTAAGTCTTGAAGGTGGAGGCTATCCAACTCTCGATCGCATCTTACAAACCAGTATTCCTCAAGATCGAGATCTTTTACGTGCCCGTCTTTTCAGACAATATTTACGCGAAATATCGGCGTTCCGTACCCACCACAGCGTAAGCCATATCCCCAAAGAGCAAAATATTGTCTTACTCCTCGGTAATGGACTTCTCCCCCCAAGTAAACTCAGTATTCAGGAAGAAACTGCCGCACGTCACGGAAATTTAGATGCCAAAGGACGCCCCATCAACTCCTTTTCCTCTCCCCTTTCTGACGACGCAAAACTTATCGCCCATATCAGAGGTTTGCGCCCACAAGACTACATTATATACTGTCCTCAAGTGGAAGGACTTAAAATCCCGAAAGAGATTTTAAGTATGGTAGACGATATAAAACCCATGGCGCGTCCTTCGGACTTTGTACCCCTTTCCTTGCTCGGCCTTGCCCCCCATGAAGAGGACGAAACCGAAGAAGAACTTGCCATCGCCGAAGTGGAGCCATCTTTCATTGATGACCCCAATGAGTGCGTACCTGTTTTCGAAGACATTACTTGTACCACATGGTCCAGAAAATATGTGGCGGCCAAAAGATTTTTGGAAAAAGCCCATAACATGACCACGGTTCAAGGCCAATTCTGCCCTCTTTACTTTCCTGTGCATAGTGTACAAGGTCATACCATTGAAGTACATACCTACGACTCTTACTTAGGACTCGATGCTCTGTCTGTGGGCATGGATGTATTCACCTATGGCTGGCCTTTTTATGCCGGATGGGGACTTACCAAAGACGTAGAAAACTTCCCCTTGCGCACAAGGCATATGAACTTGGAAGTGCTCTTTGCGGGTGCTTTTATCTTGCAACCTCGCTATTTTGACAGTAAGCATGATATTTTCTGTGAGCCCGAAAACACCCCATTCTTGCTTATGCGTGACAGCGAAAAATAAAACCTAACAAAAAAATGGAGCCTTAAATGCGTTCAATATTGCTTGGTATTGCGTACCGATATTCATGGATATGGCTGTGGGATCAAGAGAAACGACGTGAATTTAAAAGAAATTTACGAGCTTCCGGCAAACTAAAGCCACGAAAAAGATTTTATACTGTGCCAAGCCATTTCAACGGGCGCGTTATTCATCAGGGACAAACTGCCAACAATATGGTACTCTTTGAGTTACAAAAAAATAAACCGTGTTATATTACACGGTTTGGATCTATTGAATTTAAAACAATACGTCAATTTTACAAACAAATAAAAAAACCACGTGCAAAATTTTCCAAAGGGTATAAAGATGATATTCGTTATGCAGCAGGTTTCTTCACTCCCACGGACGAACAATTAACCCAGTTTTGTTGTGATAGCTTGCAAGCACTTAAAAATGTAGATATTTTTCAAGCATGGTGTTATACTATGAGTAAGAAATACTCCGAAAAAGACATTTTAGAAGTCTACAATAAAGATGCCAAACTAGTTTCCCATGAAGCTATAGCCTTTCCTTTTCGTTATAAAGAACCGTGGACACAGTATCTCGAAGGAAAAAAAGTTTTAGTCTGTCACCCCTTTGTGGAATCCATCAAAAGCCAGTACCAAAAAAGAGAAAAACTTTTTGATAACCCTAAAGTTTTGCCGAAATTTGAACTTATCACCATGAAAGTTGTCCAAGGTCTTGGCGACGCAAAAGAAACAAAAGAATTTGAAAATTGGTACGACGCCTTTCACTCCATGTGCAAGAAAATCGATACTATAGATTTTGACATTGCCTTGGTTTCGGGCGGAGCTTATGGCATGCTTCTTTCCAATCATATAAAAGAGCAAGGCAAGCAAGTTGTCCATTTGGCGGGAGCACTGCAACTGCTTTTTGGAATTTACGGCCATCGATACGAAGGTTCCGATTTCATTAATGAGCATTGGATTCGTCCCAATCAAAACGAAACCCCACAAAATATGGAAAAATATACATCCATAGAATCTACTCCGGCTTATTGGTAATCCATAAGATTTTATTTGATATTTTTTGAGAAGATATAGATTTAGAAAATATCTTCTCAAAATCTAAATTTTCAAATACACTTCTAACTATCTTTTCCATCCAACTTTTATATTTCTTAATCT
>CAYJHY010000030.1:1681-14964 GCA_964369875.1 uncultured Mailhella sp. | reverse complement strand
GAAATTTTGGCATAGAGTGAGATAAATCAAGGGAAGCGTAAACATCATCTTTGTAGTTACTACTCATAAAAAATCCTCAAAATTAAAGGTTAGAAAAAATTTAGGTTTTGTTGTGCTGACGCCATTCGGGCTTTTTAAAGCTTTGGATAAGAAAGGGAAGGCCGATAAATACAATTAAGCCTGTGGCCACAAGCCCCACATAAAGACTTGGGTTGCCGATGGGAAGCTGATTTGGAGGGAAAAAACCTACGATAAACGCAAAGGCAACACCCAAAAAACCGATTCCAGCAATAAAGAGCATGCCGATATTGCCCCCGGGAACTTTATAGGCACGGGGTAAATCGGGCTGTGTATAGCGCAATTTAATCGCCGCGGAGTACATCATCATATACATCACAAGATAAAGGGTGATAGTCATGGCGGAAAGAATAAAAAATGCCACGCTGACATTATCCATCACAAAGTAAAGGGAAGCCAAAAGGCTTACAATACAACCTTGAACAATCAAAATTGTAATGGGAGCACCGCTTTGATTGGTTTTTGCAAGAACCGGAGGGATTTCTCCTTCATTTGCGGTTTGCAATAAACCGGCACTTGGGCCACTAATCCACGACATAACTCCACCTATGGCACCAAAAGTCAATAGAAATGCGACAATAGGGGAAAGATAGCTGAGATTGAATTTTGTCAGTAAATCATTAAAAGCTTGCATAAGCCCTGCTGTGAGGCTGATTTCTTTTGCCGGAATAACCGCTGCAACCGCCATAGAACCGATAAAGAAAAGAAAAAGCACAATAAAAGATGCCGCCAAGAGCGCAAGAGGAAACTGTTTGGAAGGATTATCCATTTCGGTTGCGTGTACAGCGTGAACTTCAACCCCCGCAAATAAAAGAATAATTCCTGCTAAAAAGGCAACGCTGCCAAGGCTTGTGATATGGGGAAAGACCCGAGCATGCCACCCTTCGTGCGTTCCTGTTTCTGTTGCTCCTTGTAAAAAAGCAATCGGGTTACCTTGATCCACCCAAAGCAAACCAAGTATGATAATAAAAATTCCAGGGATGAGTGTTCCCAGAATAACTCCATATTTTGTGACAGAATTAGCAATATCTGATCCAGCAAGAGTGAGAAACGTTGCGCCCCAGTAGATCACCAGAATAGCCGTTCCTGTATACGCTCCACTTTGGGCTAGTTCCGGCTTACCTATAACATAAGCAAGGCAAGCGGTGGCAAAGGCCAGCACCGTTGGATACCAAACGACATTTTGGATCCATTGTAACCAAATAGCTGTAAAACCGAGACGTGCTCCAAAGGCTTCTTTTACCCATGTGTACACACCTCCCTTTTTATTACTGAAAGCACTTCCAAGCTCTGCAGAAACAAGGGACGCCGGCAGTAAAAAGATAAAGGTTGAAAACAAAATATAAAACACCATGGAAAGGCCTTCTTTGGCCATCATTGGTAATCCCCTAAGGCTGACAACAGCCGCGACGGTCATCATACTCATAGTAAAGACCGTCATTTTTTTACTCATTGAACTCATAAATCCTCCTCTAAAACGTTGATGTAAACCTGTAACGAAAGCCTTTCCATAGATTTTGTCGGAATGTTTTAAAAGCATAAAACAATGTGTAAAGAGTGCGCAGAAAGACCCTGTAACGAACAGTATCCATTGCTTATAAGAACAGAATCATGAAATAATGTATGATTTCACGGTATCTGTAAGGGGTGATTAGCGTTAGTAAGAACTCAACGTGATTAAGATTAGGAGCAGAAAAACTGAATCCTCGGTAAAAACATAACGTGAGCATAATGAACTTTTAAATTGAAAAAAGTATTTTGACAAAGAAAACAAACTTATGTGCCGAGAGTATTATAAAAAGTATGCGGCACTACTCATTGTCAACTTAATACTACTCGACAATATAACAGGAATAGTTCGAAGTCATAGATTTTACGTTTTTACAATCTTTTATATATATAAGCTTACTTGTATAAAAGTAAAGAGTATAGGTGGACTTATGTTAAAAAAAATAAAAGGAAAGTTTATTTTGCTATAAACTTTCCTTTTAAGTTTTTGGCTAATATCTTGTAATTATAGGAAATTAATTTTCCAGAGAGAACTTATTTGTATTTTTGGGAAGCTCAGTGGGATATTTTCCGTCAAAACAGGCGTAACAGAAATCATCGGGACAGGAAACGCACTGGCGTAGGCCTTCGATGGTCAGATAATGCAAGGAGTCAAGTTTCAGAATTTCTGCAAGGTCTGACAATTGGCATTGGTTGGCCACAAGTTCTTCCGGGGAAGGGAAGTCAATTCCATAGAAACAGGGGAATTTGATAGGGGGGCTGCTCACTCGAAAATGCACTTCTTTTGCGCCAAGCTCTCTAAGTTTTGAGCAACGAGTTCTGACGGTAGTTCCTCTCACGATGCTGTCGTCTACAACAATAAGGCGCTTATCTTGAATAGCGGAGGATGCAGGATTGAGTTTAACACGCACGCTAAATTGACGCATAGCTTGCGAGGGTTGGATAAAGGTTCTTCCTACATAATGGTTTCTGATGAGAGCGTGCTCATAAGGGATATTAGCTTCTTGAGCAAGGCCGACAGAGCTATAAATTCCTGAATCGGGGAAGGGGATAACCATATCCGCGTCGGTGGGCATTTCTTGTGAAATTTTTGCACCCATTTGCTTACGGCATTGATAGACATCTTCGTTGAAAATTTGTGAGTCCGGACGGGCAAAATAGATAAGCTCAAAAATGCACTGGTTGATTTTTTTGGGTTCGGCAAAGATGTGGCTATGATATTTCAGTGCATTTGGTTCAATGACAATCATTTCACCGGGAGCCACGTCACGAACATATTCTGCACCTATAAGGTCAAAAGCACAGGATTCGGAAGAAAAAACATAGCTTCCCAGACTGTCTTGTAATTTACCCATAAGGAGGGGATGAAAACCGTTGGGGTCACGTAAGGCCAAAACTTTACCTTGGAATTGCACCAAAAGAGAGAACGCCCCTTTGGTACGACTTGCGGCATAAAGTACCGCTTCTTCAATGCTTGCAGTGCTGAGCGCTTTTGCGATAAGGTGAACAAAAACTTCACTGTCGGAACTTGTTTGGAAAATGACACCTTGCTCTTCAAGTTCTGTTCTGAGTTCTAAGGTGTTGATAAGATTTCCGTTATGTGCGAGAGTGAGGGTGTGTCCGTGAGTCCTTACGGCAAACGGTTGGGCATTTCTTGGTTCAGGCTTTCCTGTGGTAGAGTAGCGGATATGGCCAATGGCTATATTACCTTTGAGATTTTCCAAGGTTTCTTCACTAAACACATCGCAAACAAGCCCCATTCCTTTATGAATATGAGTTTGATCGCCGTCATAGGTGACAATGCCTGCGCTTTCTTGGCCTCTATGTTGTAGAGCGTAAAGCCCAAAATACGCAAGGCGTGCTGCCTCGTCACTTCCTGTTATGCCAAAAATTCCACACATATTTTATCCTGTCAAATGTACGCAATCATACATTTTGTTTAATTATGCAAGCTTTGCATGTATCATGATGCTGAGGCCCTATTATTGTTATGCTTTTGGTTTTTGTCAAGGAACAATTTATGCGTTCTGAATAATTATTGCGTCATTCAATTTATTTATTTTTCTTTTTTTTTGGGGGGGAAATGATTTCCCCCAAGCCCCCTCTACTATTTTATTTTTACTTGCAAAGCAAGTAAAAATAAAATTTACGGGGTTTCCAAAGGGAATTATTCCCTTTGGTGGGGAGTATGAGGGGTAAAACCCCTCAAATTGGAATGGTGTGAATAATTACTGCGTCATGCCAATTGTCTTTAAACCTAATAGTCTGATAAAACAAAAACATGTTTTTTTTAAATTCACCGTCCCACTGTTAAAGTTTTTTGAGGAAAGGGGGAGGGTTTTCCCCCTCCCAAGAAAGATCAAATTGGAATGACGTGTCCGAGTTGCCTGTCAGAAAAATATTACATTGACTTTATAAAAGAAAAAGTCTAGAATTTTTTCATTGAAACTTTTTTGCACGTTGCCTTTAGAATAATTGCCCGTTGTTTTTTTGCTATTCCCCGTTATTTCTATTCTTGTTTTACTATAGCTTGCTTTTGAAGTGGCAGAAAAGTAAACGCTTAACCTGCGCTTTGCGCTGTTCTGTGAGAACAATATGCCTTATAATATTACCAAGATCTGTTGTGGTACGTTTATTTCTTCACTTTTCTTTTTGCTCTTTTTATCTTTGGCTGTGATTTCGCCAAACCTGTTTGCCAATGAGGTAAATTCGCTTGATGCGTCTTACAATGCAGATTCTGCACAAGAAACGCCTTGGATTGGTAAGTATATCAAAATTACCAATAAAGACATGAAGGTGTACGAGATTCCTCCTTTTAGAATTTTTTATTTCACAGAGGGAGAACATAAAATAAGTAATACTGACAGAAATAAAAACGCTGTTCCCGATTATGTTGAAGATGTTGGGGTTCAATTTTGGGCGAGCCGAAGAGTTTTTAAAGATATTTTAAATTTTCCTTGTCCTTTGGAAACTCCCTATTATCAAGGGGTAAAGCATATCGATGTATACATTCTTACCCGCAACCATCTAAAAGGTTATCTAGGCATGGCTTTTTCTGCGCCAGTACAATCGCCTTTGAATAGCAAAGAAAAATCTCTTAAAATTATGGTTGCTAAAGGACTTAATTTCAAGTCTTCCACTACTATTCCTCATGAATACTTTCATTTGATACAAAATGGCATGTCACAAATCCGTAATATGTGGTATTTTGAAGGGCTTGCTCGTTGGTCTGAAGGTGTTTTAAGTAATAAGGATTATTATGTCGATCCGAAATGGAATTATGAAAAAATAAAGAAATCTCCCAACGTGTTGCAACATGTTCAAACTTTGGGGTATAAAAGTGGTGAATTCTTTTGGGTTCCTCTGAGTAAAACCTTCGGGAAGAATGACAATATTCCCATCAAAGACGATGATATTATTTTAAAAGCAAAGTATAGCGACGGTTCGCCGGTTGTCCAAGACAAAAATTTTTGGGGCGCTAATCTGATTAAAAATTTCTTGTATGCCCTTCATGCGCAAGATTCCATTTTGTTCGACCAATATAATCTCACGCATTGGGATGCAGAGACAAGTAAACACATCCGTAATAATCGCCTTATTATGCAAGCTATCGATCATGCCATAGCAAAACAAAAGCAATCAATACCACACGCAAAATAAGCGAAATCTACAAAAAGTCTAGACAATTATATAGGATAGCGTCTTGACAAAAGCTTTTTTTAATCTTATCTCTTAAAGGTATATTAAGCTTTTTTGTTTTAAAAGCAAAACGGCTTGGTTGTTCTTTTTTGTGTTGGTGAACGTAAAAATGAACGTATGATTCAGTGCATTTCGTTTTTGCCGAACTTCTTGATATTTGTGGATACCGCTTAATGGCTATGGAGGGAACACAATGGATAAAGATAGCGCCAAAACCTACAGTCTTTATGCTTTGAATGGTAGCGATTTTATTGATCTGCAAGAATTTGAAACTTTTAACGAAAGTGTAACACAAAGTAATACCTTTGCCGATGTTTTGATTGGAGAAGGTGGGCTTGAGGGTGTTAAACCTCTTTTGGAAAGTGGTAAAGTTATCAATTTTGAAATTATTTTACTCAGTGCACCTGAAAAATATGATGTTGCGACTTTTTTTGATGAGCATGGTCTTACAAAAAATGAAGATGGCAGTATTTTCTTAGGCGATGATTATAGCCTTGAGAAAACAGAGTATGGTTTTATTCATGCCATTCATAGTGACGGTTCGGAGCTTCTGGTGAATAATTTGGTCTATAGCCCCAATCCTTTGACCGGACTGCAAGCAAATGACCAGAATTCCTTTGAATACATTATTTTTTCACAGAATGACTTGCTTACCGACAAAGAAACAGTTGAACTTTTTCAGGTGGAAGCTTTACAAAATGCTCTCAATGAAATTTTAGAGGATTCTATTTTGCAAGAAGATGCTTTGCTTCTTGCTACACCAAAAATTTGGAATAACTTCCAGATGAATTATGATGAAGAGCATCAGGTAATGCGTCTCGATCCTAACTTTTGGATTGAATCCTATAAAGGATCCTATGTGAACATCGAACAAGGTTTAGAAATCACTCAAGAAAATATGGTTTTAACCTTTGAAATCAATCATATGATTTCAGGTTGATTTGCCTTTACTCCAAAAGTTTTGCATGGTTAATAATATCATTATAACGATGTAATGTAACTTAGAGTATAAAACCCCCCTGTATGAATCGAATACAGAGGGGTTTTGTTTTTGGATGATGTTCAAAATTTATTTAGAGTGTGTTTCTGAATTATTTTTTCGAGAGAGGGAACTTTTGAAGTTCTCCCCTCTCGAGCTCTCCCCCACAAAACTTTTTAATAATAACATGTTATCAATTAAAGCTTGACTGACTATAATTGAAAGTTCTTTTTGTAATCTATGAACAATCTGATTGATTCTCCATGATAAACAGACTGTTTGCAAACTGAAATATATGTATTTTTTCTAACTATTAAACATTATAAAGATCAATTTGGAAACATACCCTAGTTTAAGTGATACATCTAGAGAAAACAAAAACTACTTGTTTTTTCAAGAGGGGGAGTTTGAGGGGGAAACCTTCAGCTAACATTGAGTAAAGTGAAATTTAGCGTCATCACAAGGTTGACATCAAAAATAGGGTTTCCCTCAAAAATTCACACTTAGATAAATCCTCTCAATTAGTTGGCCACGCAAGAGCGCACGGACTTTGGTTTAGTACCGTCGTCAACTTTTTTTGCATTTGGGTCTACAAGGCGGATGGAGCTTACTTTATCTTGAGTAAAGAAGTCTATACCACATTTACCTTGTACTTTGTTGGTGCCGAGCAAAGAGCCTTTGATACCGCCAAAAGGTAAATATGGGTGAGGTGCACAAACACCGATATTTACACCAACCATGCCCACGTCGGCATCACGGCAGAATTTTTCGGCATAGAAATGGCTTTGCGTAAAGATGCAAGCGCCGTTACCAAATTCTGAGGATTCGATGAGTTCAAGAGCGTCATCAAGGTCTGCAATTTTAATGGTAGCCACGAGAGGTCCAAAAACTTCTGTGGTGAAGAGAGGGTTACACGGAGTAACGTCTTTGATAATGGTAGGAGCGACAAAGTAACCGTTTTTGTTTTTCTCGGGAAGTATCGGCTCACGACCGTCAAGGGCAAGACTACAACCGCCACCATGATTGAGGGCAATATCCACAAAGCCTTTAACAGTATCGGCGGCTTGTTTGGAGATAAGGGGTCCCATAAATACTTCAGGATCGAAAGCGTCACCATATTTGAGGTTTTTGGCGGCTTCCACCATGCGCTCGATTACGGTGTCGTAAAGTTCGGGAACAATGGCAACAATGGAGCCGGCAAGGCAACGTTGTCCGGCAGAACCGTAGCAAGAAATAAGGTATTGATTGATAAAGACATCAATGTCGGCATCTTCCATAACAACCAACATGTTTTTGGCACCACCGAGAAGCATGGAGCGTTTGGCACCCCTTGCGCAACCTTCGGCCATTTTTTTAGCTGTTGGGGTAGAGCCTACGAGACAAACACCGGCGATACGTTTATCTTCGTACCAAGTTTCAGGAATGCTGCGGCTGCCGTGGATAACGTTGATAACACCTTCAGGAAGTCCGATTTCTTGAAATATTTCACACATAAGTTGCATGAAATAAGGGGATTGGGTGGAAGGTTTGAAAATAAAGGTATTACCTGCGGCAATAGCAAAAGGAATAAACCAACCAAAAACCAGGGCGGGGAAGTTAAAGGGGGCTACACCGCCAAAAACACCGAGGGATTGTTTCACAACTTTGCCGGAAATAAGTCTGGAAATGTCGTCTAAAACATCGCCTTGAATAAGGGCCGGGACGGTGTTTGCCATTTCTAAAATCTCAACAACACGTTGGACTTCGCCTCTGGCTTCTGCAATATGTTTTGCTTGGTCAAGGGCAATGGATTGTGCGAGTTTTTCCAAATCGCGCACCATACATTCACGCATTTTGTATATATAAGACACTCTTTTTGCAACAGGTACATTGCGCCATGTTTTGTAGGCGGCTGCCGCAGTGGCAAGAGCCTCTTCACATTCGGCCGCGTCGGACACAGGCACATCGCCAATTTGTTCACCGGTTGAAGGGTTATAAAGAGGAATGGTTTGTCCTTTTACTTCTTTCCATTGGCCGTTGATAAAGTTTTTGATAGTAATTTTTTCCATTGTATGTTTCCTCGAACTTTTTGGATGAGATTGCAAAGAAATTGTAATAGGTTGAAATCTATTTCGTAGTTATAATAAAACATTCTTTGTGGTAAAAGTCTTATTCTCAAAAGACAAAAAGTGTTTCTCAAAAGACAAAATCAGCTGTAAGGAAAGATGTATAAAATTCTTCAGTCTGTCTTCTATAGCTTTTTTCGCGTTAATAGGTTACGAATAAAAAAGAATTTTGCAACATAAGGATATAAAGTACATATGTCGGAAAAATTTCATCAACATTACTGGACACATCTCAATGATGAAAAAAAAACCGTAAATGAACAAAAATTTATTTACGCCTACAACGAGTGTCAAAAAGAAGGAACATGGAACAGTCTCCATTCTCACGAAGAAGAGGGGGAACTCGTGGTGGTTACTGACGGAATTATGGTGATGATTACGCAAAATAAATCCTACTTTATCCAAACAAACCACGCTCTTTGGATACCGCCAAGTGTTCAACACAGATGGTATATGCCCACTCAAACCATTGACCGTTCTTTGCATATTCATAAATCTGCCTTGGATCAATACCCGACTTTGAAACAAATGCATCTTATGGAGATGACTCCGCTTTTGCGTGAACTGGTGGTTTCGGTTGCAGACCTTGACTTGCAGTTTAACCAAGAGGCTGATAAACGCCTCGGACTTGTTCTTCTAGACAGAATTTGTGCGGCAAATTCTTGTTCCAATGTGTTGCCCATGCCACAGCACCTTAAGCTCGTGGAACTGTGTACAAGTCTTATCGGTAGTCCTCACAAACAAGTAACTTTGGGAGATTGGAGCAAAGAATTATGTGTTTCCGAGAAAACCTTGGCGAGAATTTTTACCAAGGAGACAGGCGTCAATATGCGGACATGGCTTAATCTTTTACGTATGCAGTGTGCAAAAAAAGACCTTGAAACGGGTATGCAAGTCACCGAGGTTGCCTATAATTGCGGTTATAATTCTTTGTCTTCTTTTATAGCTTCTTTCAAAAAAATGTATGGGGTTAGTCCCAGTAAGCTGTATGTAAAAGAATAAGCGAAGGTGTGTTTACAAGTAAAATGAGAATAGTTGGGTGGAGGGGTAAACCTCTTTTATATCCAAAAGGGAGTTTTCCCCTTTCTTCTTTTTTTGAAAAATTTTAATAAGGACGCTACCTTCTAAAGAGTATATTTCTTATAATACCGTGGGTTAGGCTTTAAGAGGATTAGATGACGTATGTTCTCTCGTGGAATTATGCAAATTTTTATTAAAAATGTTGACAAATATAAAGAAATGATCTAATTTAATTCTTGTAAAACGTTGTATAGAGCTTTTGCTGGGTTAATAAGCAAAGTTTGTTCAAAAGACTTCTTCGCAAATTTGAAGATCGTTTTTTTGGACGCATACAAAAAAATGTTGAGGATTTATGTTTTGTCGTGAATATTCCCGTACTTAAAGTGTCGACATAAACGCCTCTTTTCACCATGTGCACCACTGGGTTAATAAGTGGGAGCATGCCCCAAAGCCTGCTTGCAATACAGAGTAGTTTTTTTCGGGCGCAAACATCACCGTATCTCTAATCAACCACGCAATCTAGTGGTTTATGATGTTACCTTTTGTCAAGTCTGCCTTCATTTATTTGCAGAAAGATGTAAGGTGCGCTGTTTGCTGTTGTAATTATTTGTTTTCATTGCAATTTATTTCTAAAACTTTACTATTAAGAGGTTTTTTATGGCTATTAATTTGACAAAGCCTGCTGCTGGCACTCAAGTTGTACAAGCTCCCCAAGCCGACGACGTTATCTTTTTTAATTTTCCTACTACCGATGTTGTTCTCAACCGTGTAGACAATAACCTTGTTCTTGAATTTGACGACGGAAGCTCCATTTCTCTTACTGACTTTTACAATACATACAACTCTGAAAATATGCCCACCTTCAATATTGACGGTGCGGAAATCGACGGCGAAACCTTCTTTACAGCGCTAGACGCAACCGACCTTATGCCTGCGGCGGGTCCTGCGGCCGCCCCTGTGAATGCCGATGGCTCCTTCTTTGACGGTGGCGCCGGTGCAAGTCTTCTTGGTGGTGTTGACTATCTTGGCGGTCTTGATCTTGCCCAAGCTGCGTCTGATGTGGATTTTGAAGATCAAGACGGTGAATTGCCTAACCGTTCACCTCTTTTTGCCGGCATCACAATTTTTCCTGATAGCGAAATTGATGCAAATGTCGATGTTCTTGATGTTTATGAAGTAGGTCACGGCCGTGATGCAAGCGGAGCAGTAACCTCAGATAATCCTAACCAAGAATATGTGGGTGATATTACCGCTAAAGGTCAAATCAACGCAACTGACCCTGAAGGTCAACAATTGACATTCACCGTTTTGGGTTCAGCTGACGGTGCCTATGGATCTATTGATGTAGACCCTGCCACCGGTGAGTTCACCTATACTTTCGACAACGCAAGTCATGATAACTTAACTGAAGGCGATGCGTTTTTGGAAAACTTCACTGTTGAAGTAAGAGACCCACAAGGCAATAGCATCACTGTAACCATTACTGTTGAAGTAAACGGCACAAACGACAGACCAACCCTTGCAGTAAGTGAAAGTGCCTTGGTTGCAACTGAAGATGCAACTGAAAGTGGCAATTTAGTAATGGGTGGAACGTCTACCGTGACTGATCCTGATAATGCCGATACAGAAACTTTCTTTGTTGGTGAACAAGGGCAAAACGTTGGTAATACACTTGATGCAGCTGATGGTCTTACTGCGGCAGGCAATGGTCTTTCCATTGATATGTCATTGGGTGGCGTAGTAGATTCCACTATCAAAGCAACCGTAAGCGTTGATGCAAATGGTAACTACACAGTTACCGTTGATAATAACAGTGTACAACACCTTGGCCAAGGCGAAACTGCTACAGGCTCATTCACTATCTATGTTCAAGACTCTAAAGGTGCTTGGTCAAGTGAAGACATTAATGTAACTGTTACCGGCACGAACGATGTTCCACAAGTTAGCAGTAGTCCGGTAACCCTCGTGACTGATGACTCTTATCTTGCGAATGGTACAAACGGCACCAATGAAGATCCAAACGGTGAATCAACCAGTAAAAGTGCCAGCGGGGTAATGACCTTTACTTCTGCAGAAGATATGAATAATGGTACTATTGAATTTGCACATAAAAACGATGACGGTCAAGATGTTATTACCACTTTAACTGTCACACAAGACGCAAGCGGTAACTGGAAAGTTTCTCCCGAAATAGTTGATGGTCAATACGGCTCCATTACCATTGATGGATTGACACAATCTGCCGATGGTACTTTTACCCTCAACTATACGTACGAACAAGACACTGCATATAGCCATGGTAATGACAACAATGACCATGACGCCCTCAATGGTAACGATGACGATGATGACCTTCAGGTTCAAGGTGCAGAAAGGTTTGAAGTAACTGTTAATGACAGTAAAACAGCCTCAAATGACGATATTCTTGGTGGTAACAGCACAACCATTACTGTTCAAATTGAAGACGATGGCCCAAAATTTAGCGAAACTTTTGAAGCTTTGGATGAAATCCTTAGCAATATTGGCGACTTAGATTTGGGACTTAACACTACGGATGGTGTATCTAGTCCGGATACAGGTGAGTATGGCGAAATACTTGGTCAATTTGAAGGCATGCTGAACATTTTTGGTTCTGAAGCATTGGCATCTCAATTGACTCCTCTGATAGGTGCACTTTTGGAAAATGTTGATCCTTCCCTTATCGTGGGACTTTTACCGAAGTTTAATGAAACTATTGCCAACCTAAATCTAAGTGATGAACTTAAAGCTGATTTAACTGAATTTGTAACTGATTATGTAACAAACATTCTTCCTTCCCTTGACGCCGGTGAAATTGCTAAAGAACTTACTGCTGATGCAAATTTAACAGAAAATATCCTTGAAGCCTTAAAACTTGATGGATTACTTGTAGATTATGGCGCCGACGGTAAAGGTTCTTTTGAAATATCGTATTCTCTTAAGAATCCCCTCGGTGATGAAAAAGAGATGGATTCCGGTCTTGACAGTGGTGGTCAAGACATTATGCTTAGCTTTGATGGTAGTAAGATTGTTGGTAAAGCCGACGGTATAACTATCTTTGAAATCAGTGTCGACCCAGACACAGGTAAAATCACTCTTACCCAGTATGGTCCTATTGACCATGACAAATCTACTCCAAATGAGGGAGAGGGTATAATCGAAACTTTAGGTGGACTTAAGTTAGACGTTACTGTGAGCGCAGAAGATACAGATGGCGATAGCATCACTGAAGATCTTACAATACCTTTTGAAGTAAGTTTTACCGATTCTGTACCAAGTATTACAGTCGGTTTATCTGATACTCCTCCATCTATAAGCCTCACCACTCAAGATTCAGAAACACCTGATACTGTAGGTGATGGTAAAGACGCACAAACAAGCACAGCTTCTTTTGCGGGTTACTTTACAACCGTGTCTGAAAGCATGGGTGCTGATGTAAATGGAGCAGTAACCACAGAGAGCTTTGCAGTTTCTGTAAAAGACGCTAACTCCGGTCTTTTCCATGATGGCCAAGAAATCCAACTACGTGAAGTAACAGGTACTGATGGCAGTATCACTATTGAAGGCTACACAACTGTGGGTGATGTTGAAACAGTAGTATTTGATGTAACAGTTGACTCTGCTGGCAACGTAACATTGACCCAGTATGAAGAAATTGAACATCCTGCAGATCAAGATCCTGATCAAACCGTAAATCTTGATGGTAAAATAGACCTCACTTATACCAAAGAACTTACTGACGGCGACGGCGACGTAGCTTCCGATTCAGCAAGTATTAATCTTGGTGCTCAATTGAACTTCGGTGATGATGAGCCAAGTGTTACAGTCGGTTTATCTGATACTCCTCCATCTATAAGCCTCACCACTCAAGATTC
>CAYJHY010000030.1:0-1581 GCA_964369875.1 uncultured Mailhella sp. | reverse complement strand
ATTCAGCAAGTATTAATCTTGGTGCTCAATTGAACTTCGGTGATGATGAGCCAAGCATTGATGTCAGCGGTAGTTCCCTTAAAACCTACGATGCAGCTGTTGTAGGTGCAGACGCCAGCGGTCACCAGCCGCTAGGGGCTACAGATGAAGTAATCGGCAGATTTACTGTGAATGGTGGTGGTGATGGGCTTGCTAACGTAACGATTCAAGGTGCTAATGGTGTTGCCATTGCGCTCTTTGATGCGGCTGGTAACTTTATTGCCGGTGCTGCCGACTTTGTTATTAAAGGTCATCATGGAGAGCTCTCTGGTTTCTCATACGATCCTGCTACCGGTGAAATAACATATACTTATACACAAACGACAACATATGACCATGACAGTACACTAACAGGTGGTGGAAATCTAGCTGATGTAAACACTACTAACCCTGAAGACTATTCTTCAGAGTATAACAATGTTCTGGGTGATAAATTTGAAATTGTTGTTACCGATAAAGAGGGTGACACAGCTCCAGGCAGTATTGAAGTAACCATCGTGGACGATGTGATTGTTTTGGAAGCTAGTGCAAGTGATGTCTATAATAAAGTTATAAGAGATGTTGTTGTAGAATATGAGCTTGATGCAGGTAATGTTAGCTATGTACCAAAAGTAACTGTAGAAAATGTAGAGGTGTTTGAATACACATCAAAAATTGACCCAGAAAGCAGTTCTGCAGGCGTTAGCGGTGATATGGATTGGAAAGGTGCTGATGGTGCTTCTTCAGTCACTGTTGATTTTATTGTAGAAAGTATGGGTGCTACCTATACAGCTGTTGTGTTAAACGGACAGCCTGTTGGAATCACATCAACAACAAACGGAGACGGTGAGAAAGTCTATACAGCTGAATTCAAAGGCGTAACCTATTTCACCTTTACATTGAATTCTGAAACAGGAAAATGGGATTTCAAACAGTATGAGCCTTTTGGTGAAGAACTTACTCTTAAATTCGTAGCCACTGACGCAGATGGCGATAGCGACACTCAATATGTAGTGATTAAAGGGGACGATAGTCCGGTTGCTAATGATGCACATGTTGAACTTTCCGAAGCCTATCTTCCTGATGGAAGCGGTCAAGACCCAGATGACGAATTCGCAAATAGAACAGAAGGAACAACAGGCGTTATTTTTGATTTCGGAAATGACGGTCCGCTTGCTTCAAATGCGATTGTTTGGAATGCACCAGCGGGTATCACTATTGATGGTAAAGAACTAACCTGGAATACAGCTCCAGACGGCACACTTACCGGCGTAGCGAACGGAGAAACCATACTTACCATAACTCCTCAAGCAAACGGAACTGCAAAAGTTGTACTGAATAATTCGTTTGATTTTGAAGGTGACGGTTACAATATTAACAAATTAGAATTTGAGTTTACCCTTACTGACAGCGATGGTGATCAATCTTCAGGAAAGTTAACTGTTGATGTACAAGACGATGTGCCTGATGTAGCACAAAATCTTGAATCAGTATTGCACGACGATGGCTCTGCTTCAGCGTATGTTGATATTGATTTTGGTGCAGATAATGGTGCAGGTAAAC
>CAYJHY010000029.1:0-15001 GCA_964369875.1 uncultured Mailhella sp. | reverse complement strand
TTTCCAAAGGGAATTATTCCCTTTGGTGGGGAGTATGAGGGGTGAAACCCCTCAATTGGAATGACATGGGAATGCTTGTTTAATGCATGCAAAAAAACTTGAAAAATCTTTCAAATCAATATATTATCACATCGTTAAAAATATTTTCCCGCGTTGAACAACGCGATAACAAGCTAATATAACGAACAATTCAACATATCCGTGCCTTCCTGCCAAAAATTTTCACTACAAAATTTGTTTGAAAAAAGCATGGAATTTATCTCTCAGAAGTATCTACTAACGATAAGGGTTATATATGATTTTCGGCAATAAAATTTTTAAAGAGAAACATTTCACCATAAGCGCATTTAATTCTCAAGAATTTAAAGAAGCCTTTGAAGCCTTGGAAGATTTGAGGAAAACCTATTTTCTTCTTGGCTATATCCGATACGAAGCTAAAGATATTTTTTTAGGGCATGAAATAAAAAGTGCCTTACCCCTTTTATATTTTGAAGCGTATAAAAACTTCCAAGAATATACGCCAAGTTCCGAAAAAAATTTCAATTTAGAGCCCGTTTGCGATTTAACCTATACGGAATATGCTGAAAAAATTGCAG
The DNA here is from genome assembly GCA_964369875.1 of uncultured Mailhella sp. GTDB lineage: Bacteria > Desulfobacterota > Desulfovibrionia > Desulfovibrionales > Desulfovibrionaceae > Taurinivorans. Next base: position 14,405 of record CAYJHY010000029.1, on the reverse strand, counting down.
AGATAAAGCGCCAAATCCAAAAAGGAAACACCTATGAAGTGAATTACACCTGTAATTTCAGTGTTGCCTTTACGGGAGATGAGTTTGCACTTTTTGAATCTCTTTTACAAAAACAAAAAACACCTTACTGTTCTTATATCCAAAACGATTTTGAAACTATTTTGTCCTTTTCTCCTGAACTGTTTTTCCGTGTGGATAAAAATCGCCATATCGTAACAAAACCCATGAAAGGCACGGTTAAACGTGGAAACAGCTCACAGCAAGACGAAGCCCTTAAGGAGTTTTTACACAATGATGAAAAAAACAGGGCTGAAAATGCCATGATTGTCGACCTGTTGCGTAACGATCTTAGTAAAATTGCTAAAAAATGTTCTGTCTGCGTGCCCAAACTGTTTGATGTTGAGACCTATCCCACTGTTTTTCAAATGATTTCACAGGTTGATGCGGATCTCAGAGACAATGTCAACCTATACGAACTTTTTGAGGCGCTTTTTCCGTGCGGATCCATTACAGGCGCGCCTAAAATCAGCACCATGGAAATTATCGATCAAATCGAAGACGGTAAAAGAGACATTTATTGTGGTGCCATCGGATTAATTTCTGCGGATGAAATGGAAATCAGCGTGCCGATTCGTATATTGCAAAAAACTAAAGACGAAAACGTATTTCGCTATCGTTCGGGCGGTGCCATAGTTTGGGATTCTAAGGCGGAAGACGAATGGAACGAAATAATAACCAAAACAAGTATTTTAAGAAGTGATTTCAACATATTGGAAACCGTAAAGATTGAAAACGGTAAGGCTTTATTTTTTCAAGAACACTTGGAGCGCATGGAAAAAACAGCACTCTTTTATAATTATCCTTTTGATAAAAAACAAATAAAGCTTGATTTAGCGCAAGACGGCATGGTTCGAATTTTACTGAACAAAAACGGCAGATTCGATATCCAATACCGCCCTTTGACAGATATTACAAGCAACCGCATTACTGTTTCTCAAACATCCACACATTCCAAGGATATTTTTTTACAGCATAAAACAGATTTTCGCCCCTATTATCAAGTGGATTATACCCATATTTTTGATGAAATATTTTTTAATGAAAAGGGGGAATTAACGGAAGGATCGCGTAGCAACGTTCTGATTCAACAGGGCGGCAAACTCTACACCCCTCCTTTGGAATGCGGTCTTCTCAGTGGTATTTATCGTCAAAAAATGCTTGATGAAGGAGCCTGTGAGGAAAAAATTCTATATCTGGACGATGTTTTGCAAGCGGAAAAAATTTATTGTGTCAACTCAGTCAGAGGTATACATGAGGTTAAATTGATAAAGGAAAATCAAGATGGTATTAATAGATAATTACGATTCTTTCACTTATAATATAGTTCACTATTTTGAAGAACTTGGTGTTTGTCCCAAAGTTTTTAAAAACGATGAAATTACCATAGAAGATTTAGAAAAATTAGACTTTGAACACCTTCTTATTTCACCGGGTCCGGGTAATCCCAATAGCAGTGGGATATGCATGGATGCCATAAAAAAATTCCACCCCCATAAAAAGATACTTGGTGTTTGCCTCGGACATCAGTGCATTGCACAATTTTTTTGCAGTGATGTTGTTGAAGCAAAAGAGCCTATACACGGCAAAACCTATCCTATTTATTTTACTGAAAATCCTCTTTTTGCAAATCTCCCTCAAGGCTTTTTGGCTACTCGTTATCATTCCCTTTTGGTGGAAAACCTGTCTCCCGAACTTGAATGCATTGCCCGCACGAAAGACAACATCATTATGGCCTTAAGACATAGAAAATACAGCGTTTATGGAGTTCAATTTCATCCGGAATCTATCCTTACACAAAACGGAAAAGAAATTTTTAAAAATTTCTTGCAGTTAAGTTAGAGTGTGTTCCCATAAAGTAATCTTTATGTTACATCAAGCCCGATTATTGAGCAGATGCGTTTGTCTTGAAGAGAGTGTACATAGGCGTACCTGTCCAAAAAACGAATCAAATCTTACCCAATGAAAGCCCAAAAGGTGTTGATGCGAACAGATTCTAAACTCTTCTGTCCTACCTTGAACCGAGTCATATTGTATCACGCCGAAACAAAAAGCTTTAACCTACTCAAATAGCATACACAAAATAGAAATTCACCCTATTTTTATGTTGACATTAAACCAAAGTATTATATAATTTATTTATAAAATTATATTCCGAGTAATTTAGCTACTGACATCTACTATGTACTCGGAACGCGTTCTTGAATTGTCAAAAAAAATGATTACCGATAATTGTTTTGACAAACAAAACAAAGAACGCGAGACATAATAAAATCGTATAAGATTTTTTTACTATGTCAAAACACTGGAGATTTTATGTCAAAATCCGGATTTATGTCATTAAGATATCGTGTCGTTCTTTTGGTATTAGTCGTTATCAATATGGCTTTTTTAGCTGTTGGTTACGTTGGATATAGCCTGTTAAAAGAAGCTTTATTGACCGAACGAGGAGAAAACCTCCTCTCTATAACTAAAATTCTAGATTCTTATCTACCTAAGGGTGGATTTAATGAATTGCTGGAAAACGCAGGCCTTGAGAACGCAAGTAAAGATGAAAAATTGCGTTATCTCAATGCGCAACTTACTGACGCTTCCGAACGAATCGGTACATCAAGCGAAGGCCTTGGTGTAGGCTTTTTCTCAAAAGAACTTGACGCTATTATTACCTATGGCCCCTCCGCTAACTTTGGACACATGGTTGGTCGCAGTCTTTGGGAGGGCCATCCTGGCTATGAAGTCATGGAAACAAATATCCCACTCTACCAAAGTGGCACCATGGTGCGCGGTGACATTCTAAACGCCATGAACCCTATCGAAAGAAATGGGGAAGTAATTGGCTACACATGGGCAAACCACCTTGAATCAAAAGTCTCTATAGACATTGATGAAAGCATTCAGCAAATCGCCATTATGCTTGGCATGATTGTTGTACTTACAACTATCTTGCTTACTATTTTTGTATTACATATCACAAAAGATATCGGTCAACTTTTAAGCGGCGTTGAGGCCATGCGTTCAAATTTCAGTTTCCGTATTCCGAAACTGGGAGGACAATGCGGTGAAGTGGCTAAAAGCATTAACGCCATGACAGATGATATCGCAAAAGCCAACACTGAAGCCGAACGAGCGATTGCCGTTCTCCAAGACATACTCGATCACATCGATATAGGTATTTTTATTTACGACTTTGATGAAGATAAGGTCGTATATGTAAACCATTACAGCAAAGAAAACCTCAGCATCACCGAAAATGATCATACTAAGTTCAAGCAAGCCTTTATCAATTCCGAAAAAGGCGGCGTAAGCTTCTTCAAGAAACTTTTCTTTACAGACGACAATACACCTATTTTTGAACCTCATCACAGAGAAGCTCATCTTACAACTATCAATAAAGATCTTGTTATTACAGACAGCTTGGTAACATGGCATAGCGGTAAACTTTTACATATGCTTATGGCTTATGATATTACCGAACGAAAAGCCCTACTTGCCGCAGAACTTGCCAATAAAGCACAAAAAGAGTTTTTAGCAAGAATTTCTCACGAAATCAGGACTCCTATGAATGGCGTTATCGGTATGACACGCCTCGCTATGGAAGCCGAACCGAACCAAATTCAAGGTTATTTGCAAAAAATTCAATCCTCAGGAAACCTACTCCTAGGTATTATCAATGATATTTTGGATATCTCTACCATTGAAGCCGGAAAAATGTCTATTGAGCATGCCGTTGTTGATTTACCCGAAGTAGTAGACAACATCAAAGACCTTGTATTGCCTCGCCTTAAAGAAAAGAATGTCGAACTTATCCTTGATATTGATAAGTCTGTGCCCCAAAAAGTGATCGGCGACAGCTTGCGCTTATCACAGGTTCTTATGAACTTACTCGGCAACGCTTCTAAATTCACTCTAAAAGGCAGTGTCACCCTAAAAATGCGTGCGGTTGAAACCGGTAAAAGACTACTCCTTAACTGTGAAATCAAAGACACCGGCATAGGCATCACAAAAGAACAGCAAGATGCTCTCTTTAGACCTTTTGTACAAGCAGAAGCTTCCACCGCTCGTAAGTTTGGCGGAACAGGACTTGGCTTGTCTATTTGTAAAGCCCTCGTGGAACTTATGGGGGGTGAAATTTCCGTATCAAGCGTTCAAGGAGAAGGGAGCACATTCTCATTCTACGTATCTTTAACGCCTTATACAGAAACAAATGAGGAAGGCAAAAAAGAAGAGATGCCATGGCAAAGCGCAAGTTTTGAAGGATTCAAATTCTTACTTGCCGAAGACAATATGATTAACAAAGAAATTGCAGTGGCAATCCTCAAAAAAATGGGAATTTCAGTCGAAGTTGCCATGGACGGACAACAAGCCGTTGAAGCATTCCTCAAAAAAGATTATGACCTTATTTTGATGGACGTGCACATGCCCATCATGAACGGTTTTGAGGCAACCAGAACTATTCGGGAAAGCAACAAGGCCGACGCAAAAACTATCCCCATTGTTGCTATGACTGCGAACGCTATGGCAGAAGATAAGCGGGAATGTATTGAGGCAGGAATGGATGAGCATACAGCAAAACCGATTGACCTCAATCACTTGAAAAAAATATTCTATCAATTGCTTATTGCCAAAAAGAAATAACAAAAAAAAGGGAGATAATACTCCCTTTTTTTAAATGCAAAACAGTTTGATCACTGCTCATTTTGATAAGAAAATAATATATAGGAACAAACTATGCTTAATCTTTTTAACAACTATTATGAAAATAAAAGGGTACTCATTACAGGGCACGGAGGCTTTAAGGGAGCATGGCTTGCGTATTGGCTTACAAAGCTGGGAGCAAAAGTTCTCGGCTATTCAACACTGGTGGATAGTAACCCAAGAATGTATGATATATTAGGCATAGAGGAATTACTAGAAAAAAGTGTCATTGATGATATTTGTAATGAAGAAAAACTCAATCAAGAATTTCAGGAGTTTCAACCTGAAATAGTCTTCCACATGGCGGCTCAGTCTTTAGTTCGCCCTTCATATACGCATCCCATTGAAACCTATCAGTCAAATGTAATGGGCACCCTTTATGTTCTTTTGGCTGCTAAAAATACTCCCTCGGTACACAGTTTTATCAATCTCACCACTGATAAATGTTACGAAAACATTGAGCAAAATCATTACTATAAAGAAAATGACCCCTTAGGTGGATACGACATCTACTCTTCTTCAAAAGCCTGCGCAGAAATTCTGACGTCATCCTTTAGAAGATCTTTTTTACAAAACCATCCTATGGCTCTTGCTTCTGTCAGGGCGGGCAATGTTATCGGTGGCGGAGATTGGGCACTCGACAGACTGGTTCCCGATTGTATACGTGCTTTTATACAAAACAAAGAGGTGCATATCAGAAATCCTTTGGCTGTTCGCCCGTGGCAACATGTGCTGGAACCTCTTGCCGGCTACTTACTTCTTGGGCAAAAACTCGGGTCTAATCCTCAAAAATTCGCAACAGCCTATAATTTCGGCCCCTACCCCGACGGTATTTTAAATGTTGCAGAAGTCGCAAAACTTGTGGCCGAATTTTGGGATAACGACCAAGAAGAAAAGAACGCGAAAGTTATTGTCGCAAAAGCAGATGATTTGCACGAAGCCGGCCTTTTACAGCTTGACATAAGTAAAGCCAAAAATGAGCTTGGTTTTCAACCAATTTGGAATGCAAAAGAAGCCATTGAACACTCCGTTGCTTGGTATAAAATGTTTTATCAGCAAAAACACATTAATATTCAAGACTATACTGACATACAATTACAGCACTTTATAAACATTGCTACAGAAAAAAAAGCTTACTGGACTCTCTAACACATTATTTCGATCTATTTATTCTTGGGAGGGGGAAAACCCTCCCCCTTTCCTCAAAAGACTTTAATTTTAGAGCATTTTGCATTAACATTAGGTTTGATAATTTAGAGCTACTTACATGCCGTATGATATTTTTTATTAAATAAGCTATATTTTCACAAATTAAAGTTTTTAATGGGGGTTTGGGAACAATTTTTTCAAAAAATTTTCTTCCAAAGCTTAAACTTAAAGCAAAGTGCTATAAATAAATTTAAAAAATAAAAATTTTTTGCTTTATAAATTGTAATGATCTGCGTAAATAAATTCACAAGTTACATTTTAGATTGATTTTAGTTTTTTTTTAAAGTATAAGGAGTTTCTAAAGCGTTATTTACATTTTTTTACTCCTTTAAAGTTATTAATTCAAAATCATGCATAAAATAAACTCCTTTTTTACCCATAAAATCATTGGCTCTTTGGCATTTTCAAAGGCCCTTTTAAAAGCCCCTTTTTCCATGGGAATGATTTGCCCGAGTAGTCCATTCCTCACAAACCGCTTAGCGTCACAAATACCTACGGAAATTATTGAAAAACTTAAAATGGAACTCTCCGACGGTAACAAAGAACAAGAAAAGCATGGCTATGTGATTGAACTGGGTGCAGGTACAGGCGCAGTCACCAGAGCTCTTTTGCGTCGTGGAGTACCACCATCGCGTCTTTTGGTTTTTGAACATAACGACACCATGGCAAGCTTACTCACACAGCGCTTCCCCGGAATTAGAATTATTCAGGACGATGCGGCAAACCTTGCATATCACTTGCCTAAAAATGCCTATATTGCCTCCATTGTTTCTTCCCTGCCCTTTGTTTCTCTCCCTATGGAAGTGAGCAACAATATTATAGATGCAATCAAATGTAATCTTGGCGATAAAATGCTCATTCAGTACACCTATGCTTTAAACAAAAAAACCCTTTTGGAAGAACAAGGTTTTGATATACATAAAAAATCAACCGTTTGGCTAAACCTTCCACCGGCAAAAGTTCACTGTTACGGCTTTGACACCCAAAAATAACGTTGCATAAAATAACTTTTCGAGAAATAATATTTTATATACATACTGATATTCTGAGTTGTAACATATAATGAATAAGGGTAAGTAAAGATATGAATCACAAAGTAAACGTAATTTTGAACAAATTAAAAACTAAAGGAACCATTCAACATATCATAGGCTGGCCAATTGCTTTTTTCTTTGTCGTTGGTGGTGGTAGTGTAGTAATTGAAGATGGTATAGAACATTTTGATCTTTTTGGAACCTTGCTTGCTCTTTTTGGCTCATTGTTAGGATTTCTTATTATTCATTGGGCAAGGAAGAACAAGGGGGTCAGTGCTATTTTTGTAAAGTACCACACTTTTTTGCACAATCACAGAGTAGCAATGGAAATAAATTATGAAGAAATTGCTCACATTATGGGAGAACCCGTTGACAAAGTAACAAGCGAAGTAACACTTCTAATCAAACACCAACTTTGGGTACATGTTCACGGCGGAGAAGATGCAGTTCTTGACAGAGAAGAAAAACGCAGAGCAAGTGAAGCGCTTAAAAATAAACATGAAGCGAATAGCACAAAAACTGTCACCTGTGACTCTTGCCTCGGAACAACCACGGTAAATGCCTATTCTACTTCACCAAAATGTCAATATTGCGGATCTTCTTTGAGAGAAGAATTACGCTCAAAGTAAAAAATTACTTTTTTTTGAAAAAATTTTCTTTTTTTGCTTGCAAATTATTTTGTTCTGTACTAAAAAGATGAAGTCGAAACGATTTGCGACATGTGTGCGAGAGTGGCGGAATTGGTAAACGCACTAGACTTAGGATCTAGCGGAGAATTCCTTAAGAGTTCGAGTCTCTTCTCTCGTACCACACCATCAAAATTGAACCGGCCAATGGCTCCATATCGGTCCATCTTAGAGGCCGGACATATAATAAGGAGCCAAACCATGTCTTATATTGTAGAATCCCCATCACAAACAGAATGTAGAATTGCTTTTACTATCCCTGCACAAGAAGTTGAAAAAACTATCAAAGCGACCATTGTAGAATTCGCTAAAAGTGTTGAAATTAAGGGTTTTCGTAAAGGAAAAGTTCCTCATTCCGTAATCGAAAAACGTTTTGATGAGGATGTTTACAACCGCGCTACCGAAAATCTTATCCATCAAAATATCAATGCCGTTCTTGAAAGCGATAATATCCGCCCTATCAACCGTATTCAAATTGAAGACGAAGACAAAGCGGAAAAAATCCAAAAAGGCTCTGATTTTGCGTTTGCGTGTTTCTTTGAAGTTCTTCCTAAAATCGAAGTTCCAGCAGATTTCACAAGCTATACAGTAAATGTTCAAGAAGCAAAACTCGGCGACGAAGAAGTTGATGCTATCGTTATGCAATTGCGTCAAAACATGAGCAAACTTGAAGATGTGACCGAAGCTCGTAAGCCTGAAAGCGGAGACGTTCTTCTTGTTGATATCGAAGGCACCATCGACGGTGAACAAGTTCCCGGAATGGCTGCAGAAAATTTCCTTATGCAACTTCGTGACGAAAGCAAAAACAAAGACGTGGACAACATTGTGCGTGATCTTATGCCCGGCGAAGAAGGCAAAGGCACTATGACTTGCCCCGAAGATTTTCCTGAAGAAGAATTGCGCGGAAAAACCATCGACTTGGTAGTACGTTTGCACAAAATTCAAAAACATGACCTCCCTGAACTTAATGACGATTTTGCTAAAAACTTCGGTTTTGAAAGCGCTGACAACTTGAAACAAGCAGTTATCAGCCAAGCAATGAACAGCAAAATGGGTCAAATGAAGCAACAAGCCCAAGAAACCCTTTTGAACGGTATTCTTGAAAGCTTTGAATATGAGCTTCCCAAAACCATGCTTAATGCTTCTACTTCAAACTACATGGCTGAAGCACAACATCACCTCGGCAAGCAAAACTTAAGCCCCGAAGAAATGGTACAAGCTCTTGCCAACATGAAAGAAAAGGGCGAAGAAACCGCTAAAAAAGATACTAAAGCTCACGTTTTCCTTCTTACTTTGGCACAAAGAGAAGCCTTTACCGTAACAGGTCAAGAAGTTGAACTTTACATCAACCAACTTGCTATGGAAACAAAACAAGAGTACGAAAAAGTTCGTAACCACGTTGTCCAATCAGGCATGGTTCATGAAATCCAAGAACGTATCTTGGCAGGCAAAGCATTAGATTTTATCTATAGCCAAGCTCAAAAAAACACTGTTGACGCAGAAGGCAACGTTATCGCAGAAAAAGCTGAAGACGCCGCCGAATAACAACAACCATCAATTGACGGTATTTTAGCAAAAGATTTGCATGATTTTATACGAAGAAAGGTATTATAAGGAACGATAAAATTTATCAAATATATTATTCTATGCAATATACTGTTATTATATAAAGAATCCCTGACCGCAGGCAAAGTTTCGCTAAAAATCTTTGTCTGCGGCTAGTAGTTTCAAAACCCAATTTAAATATTATCCTTTTTAGGGAGTATACCATGAATATACCAATGGTTATCGAAACCACAGGTCGCTCAGAACGTGCCTACGACATTTATTCACGTCTTTTAAAAGATCGTATTATCCTTCTCGGAACAGAAGTTAACGATACGGTGGCATCACTTATTTGCGCCCAACTTCTTTTTTTGGAATCACAAGATCCCGATAAAGAAATTAGCCTATATATCAACAGCCCCGGTGGCTCCGTCACCGCAGGCATGGCAATTTATGACACCATGCAGTTTATTGCAGCCCCTGTAACAACCCTTTGTCTTGGCCGTGCCGCCAGCATGGGTGCTTTTTTGCTTGCAGGTGGCGTAAAAGGTAAACGTTTTGCTTTACCCAACAGCCAAATTATGATTCACCAACCTTCCGGCGGTTATCAAGGACAAGTCACCGATATCGAAATCCACACTAAAGAAGTGATGCGTTTGAAAAAAAATCTCAATCAAATCTTGTCTGACAACACAGGCCAAAGCCTTAAAAAAGTCACCCAAGACACCGAAAGAGATAACTACCTCACCGCACAAGCTGCCTTAGACTACGGTCTTATCGATAACATTCTTGTTTCAAGAAAAGATTTAATCTAGGGAGAGGGCACTTTTAATGAAAGATCAAGATCAAGGCATCAATTGCTCGTTTTGCGGAAAAAGCGAGTTTGAAACCTCACACTTTATCGCCCATGATGGGGTTGGTATTTGTAAAAATTGTGTGGACAGATGCAATAAAATTATTACCAAAAAAATAGAGCAAGATACCCCGAAAGAAGTAAAAGCCTTGCTTACTCCCAAAGAGATTAAAGCTCGTCTCGATGAATATGTCATCGGTCAAGATAAAGCAAAAAAAATCCTTTCAGTAGCGGTTTACAATCACTATAAAAGAGTTTTTTATGCTCAAGATTTCAATGACGTTGAGCTTGAAAAAAGTAACGTTCTTTTAGCGGGCCCATCAGGTAGCGGTAAAACACTTTTGGCAAAAACATTGGCTAAAGTTCTGAACGTACCCTTTGCCATCGCAGACGCTACAACCCTTACCGAAGCCGGTTATGTGGGCGAAGACGTAGAAAACATTTTGGTACAATTGGTACAAAATGCTGAATATAACCTTGACGCCGCAAGTCGCGGTATTATCTATATTGATGAAATCGACAAGATTTCCCGCAAAAGCGACGGCCCTTCTATCACTCGTGACGTTTCGGGTGAAGGGGTTCAGCAAGCGCTTCTTAAAATCATTGAAGGAACTGAGGCAAATATTCCTCCTAAGGGTGGTCGTAAACACCCTCAACAAGAATTTATTCGTCTGAACACCTCCAATATTTTGTTTATCATGGGAGGAGCCTTTATTGGTCTTGAGAAAATGGTAGAACAAAGAAGCCGCGGAACAAGCATGGGCTTTGGTGCGAATATCAGCCAAAAAAGCGATCAAACCTTAAGCGCCTTGCTTGACCAAGTGGTGCCGTCTGACTTGGTTCAATTTGGACTTATTCCCGAATTTGTCGGTCGTATTCCTGTAATTACCCATGTGGATGAACTTGAAGAAGACGATTTGATTCGTGTATTAACAGAACCTAAGAACGCCCTTACCAAACAATATCAAAAGCTTTTTGAGTTTGACGGAGTAGGGCTCCACTTTGAAAATGAAGCTCTAAGAGCCGTTGCCCAAAAGGCCATTGAACGCAAAACAGGCGCCCGAGGCTTGCGAAACGTTCTGGAAACGGTTATGCTTGATATAATGTACACCTTACCCGATACGGCACAAGATAAAGAGTGTGTTATCACAAAAGGTGTTATAGAAAGTTCCGAAGAACCTTTACTCTTAAATAAAGGTAAAAAATAAGGAATTTTTCCAGAAATTTTCAAGGCAAATCCCTCCACACGAGGTTTTTGCCTTGAAACGTAAATTTCCACTTAACCTTTTATCTTTTATCCATAAAAGATTTAGAAGCCAAGCTTTTCGAGAATGCTATGTCCCAAAATGATGAAAAAAATATCGGCTCCAATCCTAAGGTTTTACCTATTATGACATTAAGGGAAGTGGTTATTTTTCCCTATGCCATTATGCCTCTTTTTGTAGGGCGTGAATCCTCCGTTAAAGCTATCGAACAGGCCATAACCTCCCACGGGAAATATATTTTCTTGGTCACTCAAAAAGAAGCGGATCTTGAAAAGCCCGAACCTAAAGACTTGCACACGGTCGGTGTTGTCAGCAGAATTTTACAATTAATGCGTCTTCCCGATGGCAGTATCAAAGTTTTATTTGAAGGACTTTATCGCGCAACCTGGGAAACCTTCAACAAAGACAATATGGCTCTTGATTTTGCAGCCATTACCGACAGTGATGTGGTTGACGTTTTTGAACCTGAATTTTCTCAAGACAATCTCGCAGAGGATGACGATATCGATAACGAAGACGATGGCGATAACGAAATCCAAGGCAAAGAGAAAACAGGGGATTTTGCCCATAATGTTTTTAAAGAAGTCTCTTCGGAAGAGCTTGCAAAAGATGGCGTAAACCACCCCTTTGGCACCCGCCCTTATCCTTGTCTTATTGTCACAAAACTTGATGAAATTGAAGAAGAGCCCGAAAATGCCGACGCTTTCTATCGCTCCGTCCATGAAGCAGTGGAAGAACTTGCTAAAATAAATCGCAAAATCACCCAAGAGCATGTCGCTGCTATTTCCAGTCTTTATACTGCCGGACGTTTGGCCGATTCCATTATGCCTCACCTCAAAATGGATTATAGCAAAAAACAAGACGTCCTTGAAACCTTAGATTCTTCCGATCGTTTAGAACTTACCTACGGGTATCTTAACGCAGAACTTGAGGTCAGCAAACTTGAAAAGAAAATTAAAGGTCGTGTCAAAGACCAAATGGAACGCAATCAAAGGGAATATTACCTTAGCGAGCAAATGAAAGCCATCCATAAGGAAATGGGACACGATGATCCTCAAGCTGAAAATGATGAGCTTGAAGCAAAAATCAAAGAAAAAGCCATGCCAGAAGATGCCAGAGAGCGTGCTTTGCGTGAACTTCGTAAACTTCGCCCCATGTCTCCCGCATCTGCCGAGTACACAGTAGCCAGAAATTATATTGATTGGCTTCTTGATTTACCATGGAATGCTTTGAAAGATATAGATATAGATATCAACAACTCCAAAAAAATTCTCGATGCCGCACACTTTGGCCTAAAAAAGCCCAAAGAACGTATTTTAGAATATCTCGCGGTGCAAAAACTCACCGAAGGACTCAAAGGTCCAATCCTATGTTTTGTGGGCCCTCCCGGTGTCGGTAAAACTTCCCTTGCAAAGTCAGTAGCGGAAGCAACCGGCCGTGAATTTGTGCGTATTTCCTTAGGTGGCGTGCGTGACGAAGCGGAAATCCGCGGTCATAGACGTACCTATGTCGGCGCAATGCCCGGAAAAATCCTTATGGCACTCAAAAAAGCAAAATATAATAACCCCTTATTTTGCCTTGATGAAATTGATAAAATGACCTCTGATTTTAGGGGCGATCCGTCCTCTGCTCTTCTTGAGGTTCTCGATCCCGAACAAAACCATAACTTCAATGATCACTACCTCGATCTTGATTATGATTTGTCTAAAATCTTTTTTATCACCACAGCCAACTCACTGAGTTCCATCCCTGCGCCTTTACGCGACCGTATGGAAATCATTGAGCTTTCAAGCTACTTAGAAACGGAAAAAATGACCATTGCCAAAGATTTTCTTTTGCCCAAACAATGGAAAGCCCATGGCATCACAGAAGAAAATCTCAGCATTACCGATGAGGCCATGCTGGAAATTATCCGTTCCTACACCAGAGAGTCAGGTGTGCGTAACCTCGAAAGAGAGGTCGCTTCCCTATGTCGTAAAACAGCCATCGCCTTGGTAACCGCCATCAATGAAGCGGAAGAAAACAATCCAAACAAAGAAGCAAATACCGAATCAAGAGATGAAGCTATTGCAAAAGCAAGGCAAACCCATCTTACCATTGAAAGCGAAAATCTACACAGTTTTCTCGGTGTAAAAAAATATCGTTTTGGCGAAAAGGACGATCAAGCACAAATTGGTGTTGTTACAGGCCTTGCCTTTAACAATGTCGGCGGTGATATTCTTTATGTGGAAACCGCCCTTATGCCGGGCACAGGAAAAATTTCTATCACAGGTCAACTTGGCGGTGTGATGAAAGAATCCGCAGAAGCAGCCTTTAGTTATATCCGCTCAAGAGCAGACCTTCTCGGACTAAAGTCAGATTTTTACAAAGAGCTTGACGTGCACGTTCACGTCCCCGAAGGCGCAACCCCAAAAGACGGCCCCTCCGCAGGTATCACCATAGCAACTGCTATAACCTCTGCACTCCTTGGTTTACCTGTGCTTGAAACCGTTGCCATGACAGGAGAAATCACCTTACGTGGTCGTGTACTTCCCATCGGTGGCTTAAGAGAAAAACTCTTGGCGGCACGAAGAAGTAACATTAAAACGGTTATTCTTCCCCTTGATAATGAAAAAGACTTGGAAGATGTTCCCACTGAAATCTTGCAAGATATTGAAATTATATTTGTCAAGGACGTGGATGAAGTTTTACCCGTAGCCTTTGGTATTGATGTTGAAAATATCTTTACTCATGACCAAGACTGCGATTTTCTCAAGAAACTAAAAATCATCCCTGAAGCAAGTATTGCTCAATAGCACGTGTTATTGCAATTTAGTATTTTAAATACATATTTTGCAAAAATATAGGTAACTTATTTACTCAAAAAGTAAATAACTTTTTTGTACCGTTTAATCTAAACCTATTGGAGAAAAAATGGCTCTTTCACAACTTACAGAAGATACCCCGTGTTTCTACTGCAAAACAGTCGTCCCCCAAGGAGGCTGTGTTTGTCCAAACTGTCATGCGGAACATCATGTGCAAATGACAATTAAAAAAGGTGGGCTTCATAGCCTCGCAGGTT
>CAYJHY010000028.1:0-15151 GCA_964369875.1 uncultured Mailhella sp. | reverse complement strand
CCGCAGGTATTCGCAGAAGAACCAAAATTTCCGACACTGTGGAACGTTTTTCCGTCAACTCTTCCTTAAAAAGTACCACCAAGGCCGATGTAACCTTCTTGGTGATTGACGCCTTGCAGGGTTTAACTGCCCAAGACAAACGCCTTATCGAGCTTTTGGACGAGCGTAAAACCCCATTTTTGATTATTCTCAATAAAATGGATTTGGTACCGCCATCTGCCCGTAAAGCTTTGCAAAAGCAGTTTTCCGAAACCTTGGCTTTTTGTCAACACGTGCCTGTAATGCAAACATCTGCAAAAAGTCGTTATGGCTTGAAAATGCTTTTGCCTAAAGCAGAGCAAATTAAAGCAGAATGTTTTGTGCGCGTGCCTACAGGGAAGTTGAACCGTGCCATGGACATCGTGATGACCAAGCACCAACCACCCGTTGTGCGTAGGGTCAGACCGAAGTTTTATTATCTTACTCAGGCCGAAAGCGCGCCACCGACCTTTGTTTTCTTTGTGAACGATGCGGATAGAGTGGGCGATTCTTATCTGCGTTATTTAGAAAAATCTCTCCGTCGCTTGTTTAGTATCGAGCATGCCCCCATGCGTGTTCACTTACGTTCTTCACACACCAAAAACAGTGAAAAACGCTCAGGAAAGAAAACAAAATCTTCTGAGGTACAAGAACAAAGCAGTGTACAATATATCGATCAAAAGCCAAAAGATCAGCTCAATGACGCCAAAGCGGCAAAAGCTGAAAAAGGCAATGAAGTAAAACAAGAGAAAAACAGCGGTCGTGCCAAGGCTAGTCAGAAAAAACGAACTACCTTAAAAGCCGCCTTGAGAAATCCTCATTCTGTGCAAAGTCGCTCCCTAAAGAAAACCTTGCGCAAGAAAAAATAAAACGATTATAATATAATAAGGACGGAGATTTTCCGTCCTTATTTTTTGTATTGAGTTATTAGTTTTTTGAGGGGGGAAACCCCATTTTTGGTGTCAACTACATAATGACGCTAAATTTCGCTTCGCTCAATATTAGCTGGGAGCTTTCCTCCCTCAAACTCTCCCCTTCCTGAAAAACCATATATTCTTCTAGAGTGTAGTCATACAAATTTATTTTTCGTGTTATATCAACTTAATACTTGAAAGAATGAGCTTGTTTTGACAGGAGTGTACACAGACGTACATGACCAAAAAACAAGTGAAATCTGACGTAGAGAGAACCGAAGAGGCGTTTGTGTGAACATGCTCTAATAATTAATCAAAGGAAAACGCCATGCATTGTATAGATTGTCAAAAACTGCCCTGTCCCGAGCCTGTTATTCTATGTAAAAAGTATGTTATAGAACATTCTCCAACGGTTTTTAATGTGCTTGTGGATAACTTACCCGCTAAGGAAAATGTCAGTCGATTTTTAGAAAATAATGGATATTCTGCCACGGTCACACAAGAACAAGCAAGTTTATGGAAAATTGAAGCGCAAGTTCAGAATGGCCAAGTTGAAACGGTTGAACAAGACACAGCAGACCTTACCGAACAGGCCAAAAGCGCTGAAAGTTTGTTACAAGCGGAAAAAAGTTCCAATGTCTCTAAATTTAAAAATATAGTTTTTATCAGCACAGAATTTTTGGGACAAGGCGATGATGTTCTGGGTGAAAAACTTATGGAAAGTTTTGTTTCTTGTCTGAAAGAAATGCAATTATGGCAAGTGATTTTGGTAAACGGTGGGGTTAAACTTTCCGCCCGAGAAGGCAAGAATTTAGAAAACTTAAAAGAACTTGAAGCCATGGGCGTAACAATTTTAGTTTGTGGGGCTTGCTTACAACACTATAAACTCTATGATGATAAAAAAGTTGGGCAAACCACCAATATGCTTGATATTGTTACCGCCATGGATTTGGCGGATAAGGTCATAAGACCGTAAAGGTGTATTTTTTTCAAGGAGGTTGCCTTTGTAACCTCTTTTTGAAAGGCAATTAAAGGGGAAAACCAAGGGCTACGCCCTAGTTTTTCCCCTTTCCTTACCCTTTGCGTTCACCGTTTGCTTCCCTTTGGTCAGCTCAAGGGCAAACTTGTCTGAAAAATTTTTTCTTTGTTTAATTTTATTTTTAGCTTTCTCTTTTCGCCTCTCATTCGTTCCTCATTCGGGGCTCATTTTAGTATAGTGCTTTATAATTAGTTGGGGGCTTAATATAATTTCTGAGCTGTGATTTTGTGAACAAAAATCTTGCTATTATTAAAGTTTTTTTTGGAAAAGGGGAGAGGAAAAACGCTTTCATAAATTGCCACAGGAAGTGGCAAGCCACGCAGTGCGAACGAAACAAGAACCACGCTTCTTGTGAGTGAGAGCGAGTGGGCTACAGGACGTAGCCCCAAGCGTCATCTTGTTGTCAAACAAAAAAGGTTTTTCCCCTCCCCAAAAAATTAAACCCCAAAAAAATATAAACCTACAAAAGTACAGAGCGTGTGCAACTGATGAGGGAGGCAAGGATAAGGAGCTTTATGGCAAAGGCTTTGAGTTTTTCTTCATGGATTTTGCCGTATAACTTGCTTCCCACCCAGAGGCCGATGACCAGAAGGGGGAGGAGAATGAGGGCACCCCAGAGGGTGTCTAAGGTGGTCATGCCTTGCTGAATGAAGATGGCAGACGCCCAAACATCGGTAAATAAAAAGTAGGCTATAATGGAAGCTCTGCCAACAGCCATACCTGCTGGGCTTGAAAAATACATGAGGATAACAGGAGGTCCACCATTTGCGGAGGCGCCGTTGATGATGCCTGAAATAAAGCCTGTCCCTATAACTTCTTTGGTGTTTAGCTCTCTGGTGAGGCGAAAACCGCGAAGCATGATGAGACCAAGTATAACCACGGTAAAATTAATGATAAACGTCATTATATTGGGTGGAATATAGACGAGGGAGGCCACGCCGAGGGGGGTTCCCACAATAACCCCAAGACAAAGCCCTTTTAGGGTTCCCCAGCTTACGTGACGCCAAACGAAGGGTAAATGCACAATGCTTGCCAAAATTTCCCAGATTAATATATAGGCTGTTGCTTGCGCAGGCGTCATAAATAAGGTCATTATGATGATGAGCGTCATGGAAAATCCAAATCCTGTGATGCCACGTAAAACACTTCCAAAGAAAATCGCCGCAGCGACACACAAAAATTGAAAACTGTTCAGTGCAAATATTTCCTGAATAAACTCCATAAAAACTCCCTTAAAAATGCTTATATCTGACTTTGGTGAGACTAGCAAAATTTTTTAGATTTGAAAAGTCAATTTATAATGTAAGTGGGTGTTAGATAGGATAATGAATAAAATAATAAATAACAGATAATTTTACTAGAAATTAAATGTGTTTTTGTATATCATATTCTTGCTTGTTTAAAAAAATAATCATAGTAGCTAAAAAGGTGGGCGAGTCATGAATATTACGCAATATATAAATAACTTACAGTATTGTAAGAACTACCTTACAAACTCTGTTCATAAAGAAGAATTCCAACTTCTCCTTAATTCCTTGGATCATTTGATTGAGCAAGTGGACGAAATGCAAGAACATATACTTGAAGAGTGCCATTTTGCACAAAGCTTTGTCAATATAGTCCAACAGGACGACTTTACACTTGAAGATTGTATGCTTTTGCAAGAAGACTTAACTTTAATTTTTCGTTGTAAATTGCTTAAACTGGGCAAAAAAAATATGCACAAAACGGAGCTTGCCTTGCTCGAACATTTTGAACATACGTTGATTGAAGATGATTATGACACAGTGAAAGCAAAATGGTATTATTTGATTTTGCCTGTGTATATACATCAAGAAATATTTAAAGAATCCTATGCCAGTGAAAATTGGACAAAATGGTGGGATTACACAGTGAAAAGTATCTAGCGCATTATAGAATTATTTGCTCTTGAAAATACTCTAATGACTTTATGAAAGCTGTGGGTGTTTTTATTTAGGATGAGAAATATTGAAAAGGGGAGATTCCATTTTTTATAGATGAAATCTCCCTTTAAATGTACGTCATTGCAATTCTCTTTAAACCTAAGAGTAGGGTATAATAAAAAGCATACTTTTTTAGAAACTACCCTCTCATTATTAAAGTTTTTTGAGGAAAGGGGGAGGGTTGCCCATGGAGATGTTGGAAAATTTCCTTTTGTACACAAAAGGGGTTTTCCCCCTCCCAAGAAATATCAAATAGGAATGACGTGACTGTTCATATGTCGCATGGTATTTTTATTAAATAAGCTATACTTTCAGAAATTAAAGTTTTTTGACGGGGGGTTGGGAATAATTTTTCACAAAATTTTCCCCAAAAAAACTCAAAGCAAAAGACTATAAAATTAACTTATAATGTTTTTTTCACCATCGAGAAAAAGGCTGAAAGCTTCGGAAAGGTCATTGAAGTCACAGCAGGTGCCGTTTTCTTGTAGTTTTGGATTTCTGTAGGAGAGAAAGTGCACTCCGGCGGCGTAGGCGGCTTCTTTGTCTGCCTTACTGTCACCTATAAACAAAACTTGTGTGGGGTCGAGTTTCCACTCTTTAAGAATCTGAAAGGTGCCGTCGGGGCTTGGCTTAGCTTCTGCGCGTTCAACGGTGACTATGGGATCAAAAATATCTCCCATACCGAGGCGAGTGAGCATATCGTCGATTTTGTTCATGCGATTGGTATGTACTCCCATAAGACAATGGGTGTTGAACTTTTTTAAAAAGGGAAGTAGGTTTTCTGAAATATCGATAAGAGGCTCAATGTCTCTGACATACGAAATATCTTTCATTACCACAGAAATTTGAGAATGGAGCGCCTTTGGAACGATATGATCGAAGGCTTGGTTTACCGTGCTCATTTGGCAATAATCCCTTTGCTCTTCATTGAGCTCGGGAAGTCCCAAACCTAGACGCAGTCTGTTGTAAAAAGACATATTCGCTTCGACGGAGTCAATGAGCACCCCATCACAATCAAAAATAATCCCTTTGGGAAGACCTTTAAAATGCTCGTAAAAATATTCCGTTAGGCTCTGAACCCGTACACAAGATTTTTTTGAATTATGCATATTTTACTCCGATTAAAATCTTTATAAGTCTTGGCTAAGAAGAAAGATACAATCTCCTTCGATATTATTTTCATTGCTGAAGCCATATTCATTAAATAAGACATGGGTAGCAACTGTCAAAAGGCTAAAAGTTTGTTCTTTTTTTTTGGCGAATTCTTGCCATTGAGCCCATTCGGACGAGGGTAATTGTTGTATGTCCGCACAGTAGACAGTATCTTCGGGTTGTGCCTTTGCTAACGAGAGCAAATCATCTTGCATTTGAACATCGTTCACTACAAAAATATTTTCATTTCCTAAAAAATAAAGTTCAGGAAAGAAAATCTTTTGCCAACCGGTGGAATAGATAATGCCTTGCGAATGCGGTACTCCTTTGTGAGTGTCTATACTTTTCACAGCTTGTTTCTTTAATGATTCAGGAAAAATATTTGGGGAAGATGCATTTTTTAGAGGCGTAAAAGCAATACTTTTTTGCATATTGACTTGTTCTTTTTCCAAAGAATCAAAATGCTCCTCTTGCATAATGTCCACTTCTTGCAACATGTTTTCTTGAGGATTTTTTAGTAAACCGTCTACTGTATGTTCTTTGGCGGCAATGAGATTTGTAATACGGTGTAATTCTAAATCTTGTTCTTCTTGAATGACTGCTAAAATCAAAGTTTTTTGAAGGCTGAGCGCCAGATTTTTATCAGACCTATCGGTTCTTTCATCCGTGTCGGTATGAGATGTTTTTTCATCCAAGTCTAAGCCAAGGGCAAAGCCCTGCAAGGCCTCTTCTTCATCTGAAGACAGCGACTGTGAGCTTTGAGATTCTATCTTTGCAAGGACACCGCTTCCTCCGGAAGCCTTTGCGGAAACCAGCAAGTTTTTTTGCTCTGAAAACTCATCGTATTGCTTAGGATTCTTGGCACTTTCGGCAATCAATCCTTTCATGTGCTCGTAAAACATTCGTGATTCGGAAGCATTGAGGGGAAAATCTTGATGAGCATTTTCAAAAGGATTAAAACTAGTGATAGTTGAGAGAAATTCTTCATGGGATTCTCTCAAAATGGTATTGACTTCCGGGTGCATACGCGGCACAAGAATATATTTTTTCATGTCTTACCTGTTGATCAGATTATTTTACAACCATTAGAATTTACAATGGTGGAAAAGAGGCGGTGCAAGAACCACACTTGCTCGACTTTTATAAATGGCTTCCGCCAAAAAAAAGGTCGCCCCTGTCTGCTCTTTAGTGTAAATATTTTGCAAAAAAGTGCAATTTAAACTTGTACCCAAAAGAGATAAAAAGTCAAGATAAAGCCCTGTTTTGGCTATGGCAAGCAAAGCTCCTCTTTCTTTTAAGCAGATACGACCTATATTTATAAAATCGTCTATGGTGTTTTTTTCACGGAACAAAGCTTCTTGCCTTTGGCTATTTGGGCTGATATGCCCTTTATTTTTTTCATACCACGGAGGATTGGTCATAATCATGTCAAAAACTCGTGGATTTATATGTTGTTGTGTATCTGTTGTTGAATCTGTATCTTTTGAAAGATAAAGAGATTTTTTATCTTGTGCCCATGAGCTTAGAAAATCACGAAGATTTCGGCTTGCTTGCTGATTGCAAACATCTGTAGCGTTAGGATTTACTTCTTCAATAACTTGTGGGGAGCGTTCTGAAATATCGCTACATATAAAATCTATTTGTCGCTCAAGGCTAAACCTTTTTGCATTTTCTTTGGCGCATTCCACCTGCATAGCGTTTTTGTCTAAACCCAAAACATAGCAATGCTCAAAATGGCTTGGGTATTCTTTTTGTACCCCACGTAAAAACTCAAGGCCGACTACGCCACAGCCACATCCTAAATCCAAAAAAAGAAAAGGAGGTTTTACCCGACGTTTTTTTTCAAAAAGATGTACTGTGGATCGTTGTAGCGCAAACTCAGCCAATAACAGAGCATCACTGCTAAAACGATAGGCGTTTTCGGCTTGTAGGTAAGACATGCTATAATCCAAGCATCATATAAAATGGATATAAAACAAGAAGTATTACCAAAGAAGGTAAAAAGTTTGAAAGACGTATTTCCATGAGATTCAGTAAATTGAATGAGATTCCCAAAATCAAAACACCGCCGAGTGCGCTTAGTTCATCAAGTAAAAGGGGGTCTATCATATGGCTTAAAGAGGAAGCAAATAACACGATTAAACCTTGGTATATAAAAATCGAGAACGCCGAAAACGCCACGCCAATGCCATAAACGGAAGCTAAGGCTATGGAAGCGAAACTATCCATGATGGTTTTGGTGTAAACAATGGTTCGGTCGCCATTAATTCCTTCTTCCACCGAGCCCAAAATGGCCATTGCACCGATAACAAACAGCACGGAGGCGTTGACGAGACCGTCGGTAAACTTAGGATTTTTTGAACCTATTTTATCTTTGATTTTTGCACCGAAATTGAGAAACTTACTTTCTAAATCTAAAATTTCTCCGCAAATTCCACCGAGTAAAATACTAAAAATAATCAGTAGCATTGCCTTACTGCCAAGCGCCATTTGCATGCCAATCACTAGGGTGCATAGGCCAAGACCATGAAAAACCGTAGTCCGCAGTTTATCTGACAACATTTTACCGATACTTACCCCAATAAGTGAGGCAACAAATACACATAAGCCATTTACGAGTGGCCCCCATGGAAATACCACTTTTTTCTCCTTTTTCTGGAGCAATTCCAACTAAAGTTGCATTTGCTCTAATCCCTCTTATGATATTCAAAAAACAATCATTTACGATAAGCAAAGTTTGAGCTTTTCTAGCTTTTTGCGCTTCAATTCGCTACGCCAAATGAATTTCATCTATAAAAAAAAACTCTCCACATACGCAGAGAGTTTTTTCAATTTTATAAGCATCAATCTTAGAAATCGATACCTTCTTCTTCAAAGTCTTTGATGTTCATGGTTTCAAAGTATTTTGGGTCGATATTGAGATCGGGGATAAGGGTACCGCCGAGGGCAATAATACGATACGCACCTACAGTGATATTACCTTTAGCTGTAAGTTCTTCTGTAGAAGAGCTGTAGAATTCGCTTTCGATATCAAGAATATCGGAAAGACTTCTGGTTCCCAGAGCAAATTGTTCAAGGTAAGCTACACGAGTTTCACGGTTGTAAACTTTTGCTTGCTCGTAGAAGCCTTGTTGCTCAATGGAAGAGAAGTATTGAGAATAGGTATCTTGAATTTCTTTTTGCAACTCATCAAGGAAGTTTAAAGCGGTTTGACGGCTTTCAACAACTCTTGAGTTAGCGGCACGAACAGCGTTTTTATCGGCAAAGCTGTTGAACAAGTTCCAATCCATATTAAGTCTTACGTCGAAAGATTTTTCAAGTTCGGAGTTAGTACCGTTGGTACCTCTTTCATAGTAAGAAGGACCGGCTTGCAAGTTGAGTTGAGGATGGAAAGGAGCTTTTGCAAGTTCTTTATTATATTTTGCGGTATCTACGTCGTAGAGGTATGCAACAATCTTAGGGTTTGTCACCTTTGCTTGTTGAAAAGCTTCGTCAGGTCCCGCAAAAAGGTTTGCAGGAAGTTCTACAGGCTCAAGGTTTGCAGGAGGATACACACCTGTCAAACGTTGGTATTGAGAATTTGCAGCTTCCAAAGCCTCAATGTTTTGAGCCAAAGAAGCACGAGCTCCCATCAAACGACCCTGTGTTTGGGTCACGTCAGAAGAAGGTGCTGCTCCAAGGGATACACGCTCTCTCTGAGACGCCAAAATTCTTTGGTGAGCTTCAACGTTTGTTTTAGCAAGCTCAACGATAGCACGACGACGAATAACGTCGATATGAGCAATGATAGAGTCCAAAGCAAAAGTAGTTGCGTTATCGAAAACGCGAGCTTTCAAGGAGTCAACAGTTGCTTCACCGGCTTTTACACGGCTGCTTGTAGCGTAACCGTCCCAAAGAGGTTGAGTAATCAAAAGGCTTACGCTACCACTTGGAGACATACCGCTTGCGCCGGCATTGGTGTCTTCGGGCTCAACACGACTAAAGCCAAAGTCTGCACTAAGGTCAAGGCTTGGGCCCCAACCGGCTTTAGATCTTTGAACTTCATGCTTAGCCGCATCAAGGTTTGCACGAATGATTTTTAGAGTGTGGTGACGTCTAAGCGTCATGTTAATTGTATCTTTTAAAGTTACAAGACCGTTCAAGTCTACATCATCATTTGCATAGCTTGCTGATGCTGTAGCATTTCCCATATCGTCATTTGCCAAAGATTGGTCTGCATTGACATCGGAAGATTCGTTGATTGCCGCTACATCGACATCACTTTGCATATCTTGCGCTTTTTCAGCTTTTGTGCAAGCAGAAGAGAGTACCAAGGATGATACGAGAGCCGCTGCGTAAATTTTTTTCATAGAAAAACTCCAAACAATTATTATAGGATCAAACACATGTGCGTCGCCTAATACCTAGGAAACGTCTTTTCAGCTAATCCTTTTAGTCTATTTTCAATCCGACCAATTAAACGCATATTAACACAATTTTTTTTACTTGGCAAGATTTTTTGCTAAATTTGTTGTATTTTTTATACATGTACCACATCACGCTGATTTTTATAATTAAATAAACTTCGTGACTTTTTAATTAAACCATTATACTTTTACTTGCATAAATTTGTCCATACAAATCAAAAGAAAAAAGTCCAGAGAGCTTCATGAAAAAACAATCCGTTGACTATACTTTATTAGAATCGTACGACTATATTCTCCCCGAAAACCTTATTGCTCAAAATCCAAGCCCGTTGCGTGAACAATCCAAACTCCTGAGCTTCACAAAACATACAAAAAAAATTTGTGATTGCAATTTTAGCCAAATTGTAGAGCTTTTACCTCAAAATGCTCTCATAGTTGCAAATAACTCTAAAGTTCTTCCTGCACGTATTATAGGCCAAACAGAAACGGGACGTAAAGTAGAAATGCTCCTTATGAGTCCTGTCTCATTGATTGAAAAAAATGCCGAATCTAGCGCTTCATCTAAGACAAAATCATGTGTTGTCAGTACCTTACTGAAAGGTTCCAAAAAAATTAAAGTTGGAGAAACACTAAGGTTTCCAGAGTTTACTCTTTTAATTTTAGAAAAGCAAGAGTTCGGAAAGCATATTGTTAAAATTTTTTGGGAGAATCGTCTGGCAAGTATTTTTGAAAAGCACGGATCGTTACCACTTCCGCCTTATATAAAAAGGACAGAAGGTCTTATTGATGAAGATAAAAATCGTTATCAAACGGTTTACGCAAACGATGAAAAGCTTGGGTCTGTAGCTGCCCCCACCGCCGGTTTACACTTCACCAAAGAGCTAAAAGAAAGCTTGATAGAGCGGGGAATTTCTTGGGAAGAAGTTACGCTGCATGTAGGCTATGGAACATTCAGTCCCGTGCGCAGCGAAAATATTTTAGAACATGAAATGCATTCGGAATATGTTGAAATTCCGGCACAAACCGCACAAGCTATTCTTAAAGCAAAAGCTGAAAAACGCCCGGTTATAGCCGTAGGCACCACCGCAACCAGAAGTCTTGAGGGCATGGCCCTTGCCTATGCACGTTATCAACAAGGCGAAAAGTCAGAAAATTTTTGGCTTTCTGAAAATAGTGTACCTCAAAGTAACTATATTAATGTTAAGGGTATGCAGGATGAAAAAAAATTGTACACATCACATGCAGAATTACTTCCGCGACAAGGATGTTATGGGTACACGGATATTTTCATCTATCCAGGAAAATCTTTCAATGTGATTGATGGCTTGATTACTAATTTTCATCTACCAAAATCAACCCTCCTTATGCTTGTAAGTGCCTTTGCAGGCTATGAAGAAACCAGAGAAATTTACGCTCACGCCATTCAAGAAAAATATCGTTTCTTTTCATACGGAGACGCCATGTTGCTTCTATAAAAACTATATACTGTTCTACTAAACGCGTGAATCTAATTTGAGGGGTTTTACCCCTCATACTCCCCACCAAAGGGAATGATTCCCTTTGGAAACCCCATAAATTTTTTCTTGCTTAATTTCTTGCAAAGCAAGTTAAAGTATTATAGAATTCTAAACGAAGTATTTTTTTGAATTATGGGAACAAAAACATACTTCTTTGCACTTTTTTTTGCTTTCTATTTTTTCGTTTGTTTTCTGACTAAAGCAAAAAAAAAGCAAAATACTTTTTTTTGGAGAAATTATGGCAAAAAACTCTCGTTCCGTATATATCGTAGCAGTTACTTTGTTCGTCTTAGGTATTGGTTACATGGTTTGGTCGGGTATATCTCAAAATGGAGTGTACTTTCTCAATGTTTCCGAAGCGTTAGCTATGGAAAGCAGCCAAGCCCCCACAGCGGCCCGCCTTTTTGGCACGGTTGCCAAAGAAAATCTTGCGCTTGCCGACAACAAACAAAGTGTACAATTTCAACTTGTTGACGCAGAAAATACCACAAGTTTTATCACTGTAAGTTTTCAGGGTACCATTCCTGATACTTTTGAAGCCGGTGCAGAAGTGATTGTGGAAGGGATGATGAAAGATAAGTCCTTTCAAGCCAGTTCCCTTATGACTAAATGCCCTTCAAAATACGAAAAAGAAAACAGAGAAAAAGTATAACTTTCTTATTCCTTCTTTACTTGCTTCAACATAAGTCTTTATGTTGAAGCTTTGTTTATGGCCTAAGTATCGGATTTTTTCCCTCGTCTCTATTTAGTCGATGCGGAAAAAGTCGATTTTGACATTTTCAGAGAGGCACGTTGCCTCCAAGTGTCGCTTTGCGAACGCCTGAACTGAATTCAGGCTCATTTTACGGCACGCAAAATTTGAAAAAATTTCTAACTTTGATAAGTCGATTCTGAAAATTTCTTTTTTAGAATCAAAATTTGCAAAGAAATTGCATAACCCATGCTTATTTCTTGCAAATTTTAGATCTATTTTTACTATAAATTTTTTTATTTATAGCAGGTTACAATGATTCTCAGTATCGACTATTTAACCAAACCCTTTATCTATATCTTGGAATACCTATGATCGCACTTGCAGATATATCACATTATCTTTTACTGTTCACCTTGGTCTTAGCCCTTGTGGGCGTGATAACGTCTTGTTATCATGTGCTTTATAAAAAAGAAACCTCAAGTATAGGCGTAGAAAGTATTAATCTTGCCATCAGTTTTATTTATATTTTTGTTTCCGCTGTTTTGTTTTATGCTTTTTATAGCTGTGAGTTTAGTTATAAATATGTGCATGATTACAGCGACAGCACTCTCCCAATCTTCTATCGCTTAACCGCTTTTTGGGGCGGACAAGCCGGTTCTTTGCTTTTTTGGGCTTTGAGCGTGGTTTTATGCGGTGTTGTTTTTCAGTACTCAAAACTTTACAAAAAGCTTTCTCCAAAAACCCGTTGTTGGTATCTTCTTTTTTATTTCGTGAATATGGGCTTTTTATCCCTACTTCTCACCACTCAAAACGATCCTTTCGTTTTACTTAATCCTATCCCCTTAGAAGGGCGTGGACTTAACCCCCTTCTTCAACATCCGGGCATGATTTTCCATCCGCCCCTTCTCCTTTTGGGCTATGCAGGCTTTACTATTCCTGCCTGTCTTGCCTTGGCGCAGGCCATGTCTCTCAGTGCTGAAGACAGAGGGAGCGAAATTCCGTGGTATGCCTGTACACAAAACATCATGGTAAGTGCATGGCTCTTACTTTCTGCCGGCATTATTCTTGGTGCATGGTGGGCGTATATGGAACTTGGTTGGGGTGGCTACTGGGCATGGGATCCGGTGGAAAATGCGTCCCTTATCCCTTGGTTTTTTGCCACAGCCGCCATTCACCTTGGCTTTATTAATGCCTATCGAAAAAAAGGCGAAAGAATACATGTACTTGTGATGGGCCTTACCTATGTCTCCGCATTTTTGGCCACTTGGCTTGTGCGTGGTAACGTGGTTGCTTCCGTTCATGCTTTTGGCGGTGGTGTCGGTGGTACTATCGGTGGTTATGTGATTTTCACCACTTTTGCGGTTTTTGGTATTTGCGCCTGTATGCCTAAGGTAAAACGCCCCTTTGCAGGCCCTGAGACTAAAGAAGGCCTCAGCCTTGCCACTGCTCTTTTGCTTATTACCATCAGTCTTATAATTTTACTTGCCACACTTTGGCCGGTCATCAGTACCTTACCTGCAAAATGGTTTGGTATGGGAAGTGCCGCATCTGTCGGACTCAATGCCGATTTCTATAATAAAACCATTATGCCTCTCTTGACAGTCGTTGTCGCTATTTTGACGCTTTGCCCTTGGATTTCTTGGGCCGGACATGTCAAACATAAGTTATATCTTGGCGTTGTAGCCCTTGTATTTGTCGTCAGCATGGGCGCATCATGGACATTTTTTGGCATCACCAAACCTATGGCTCTTATGGGTGTCAGTATTTCTGTTGCCTGTATGGCAAGCTGGTTGCTTTATACCTATGTTTTGAAATTTGCAAAGCTTTCCGCTGCCTTGGTACACCTTGGTTTTGCCATGATGGGACTCGGAGTTGCGGTTTCAGGCCCCTATAATATCGAACAAGAGCTGACCCTTTCTCGTGCAGAAAGCATCACCATTGACGATTTTGAAGTAAAACTCAATGAAGTCTACCAAGTTCCTGCCTACAGCCAAGGTCTTTTTACCTTCAAAAAAGGCGACAAGTCAGATCTTCTTACACTGAAACTCACCCAATCCATCAAAGTGAGCGGATACACCATCACTGTGTTGGAATTTGTAGACAACAGAACGGTAGCGCACGGGCGTGATGTGGATTTGCAAGTCACTTATCCCGACGGTTCCGATCATTATGTTCAACTCACAGAAGGTAAACCTTTCGAGATTGCGGACTTTAGCATCACCTTGGATGACATGAAGCTTAACCGCATAAGCTTTGTGGAAGCGGAACTGTTTGTTTATAAAGACGGAAAACAAATCGGCTCTTTATTGCCCCAAATCAGACGTTATGCCACCCACCCTACAAGCAGATATTCCGAAGCGGTGACCATTTTCTCACTGGGTAAAGAAATTTACGCAACTTTTTCCGGGATTGACGCCGAGCAAAAAGTGCATGTGCGTATCCTTATCCAGCCTATGGTTAACTGGATTTGGATTGGTGGCACATTGATGTCCATAGCGCCTTTCATCGGTATTTTTTCTTTGATGCGTCGCAGAAAAGAAGAAGATATGGAAGAAGATGCTGACGCATAAACAAAAATAAGCGTATCAATTCAATGATTTTGTATCGTCAATAAAGAAGAGGCCACTGTGTCAAAAGCCTGTATTCAATTTGAAAAAGTCAGTAAAACGTTTGACTTGCGTTTACTCTATCGGGATGTAAGCTTTAGCCTATACCCTTCAAATGTAGTGCTTTTAACAGGTAAAAACGGAGCAGGAAAATCCACCCTTTTACGGATGGCGGCAGGGCTTATAAGCCCCAGTCAAGGCAAGGCAGAGTGTTTTGTATTGCCTGAAAAATGCGCCTATCTTGGTCACGCAACCTTTATTTACCCCCAGCTGAGTGCCTTGGAAAATCTCCTTTTTTGGAGCAAGGCACTCGGTAAACGGGATATACAAGAAAAAGAATGCCTAAATATGCTCAAAAAGGTGCGCTTGGAAAAATTCGCCCATGACAGCGCCGGAATTTTTTCAAGAGGCATGGCACAGCGCTTAAATATCGCGCGTATTCTTTTGCAAGATCCCGATTTTCTGATGCTTGATGAGCCAAGCACAGGGCTTGATACAGAATCAAAAGAGCTTTTCTATGACAGCCTACAGGCATTTAAACAAAAGAATGCTTGTATTTTATGGGTGAGTCATGACTTGACGGCGGACAGCCTTCACGCTACTCACCATCTTCATATCGAAAACAAACGCGTCCTTTTTCAGGACAGTCTGGTGCGCGAAAATGTAAACGTACCCCAAACAAGCAACAATAAAAACTTGTTGAATAATTCCCAAAGAAGCGTCGAAAACAATTGTAATCACAGCCCCCAAGAAGCTAACAAAGAAACTAACAAGGAAGCTGACAAAGAAGCTGGCGAGGAGGCAAAGGCATGATACGCACCGCCCTACTCATCGCCCACAA
>CAYJHY010000027.1:0-15633 GCA_964369875.1 uncultured Mailhella sp. | reverse complement strand
GGCGAACGCAAGGGGTAAACAAAAGAGGGGTGGAAGGGGAGAAAAAGATTAGGGGTTTGCCCCTATAGTTTTTCTCCCCTTAAAAGAGGTTACAAAGGAAACTCCTTAAAAAGGGGTTCTCAAGGGCACTCCCTTACCCGTTATAAAAAGAATATCTATTTTTCCCTTGTAATTTAGACTGATACAAAGCTTTATCTGCTGTTTCATATAGGCTTGAAAAATTATGTCCGTTGTTGGGGTGGCAAGCAATACCGATGGAAACCGCCACAGGTTTTGTTTTATCGGGGTCGGCATAAATATCATGTATTCCTTGCAAGAGGTTATTTGCCAACACATGAACTCTCTCTTGAGACGCACAGTTTTTCAAAAACACTACAAACTCATCACCACCGATACGACCCAAGATATCGGAGTTACGGAAATTTTTCTTAAGTTGCTCAGCAACTTTTTTTATAACCATATCTCCTTGCATATGTCCGTAGGTATCGTTAACCCCTTTAAAATTATCAATATCCAAAATCATAAGAAAGTGTTGTTGTACGGGATTGGTCATTTCTTCAAAGCATTCAGAAATTTTATATTCCACACTCCCTTTATTAAGCAGGCCTGTCATGGAATCCGTTTCGGCTTTCACCATAAGCGCTCGCTCTGTAGCGATATTGGTGAATTTGCCCACGGCCAAAACTCGGCCGTCTTGCCTTTGGAATATGCGATAGCTTACACGGCACCACTGCATGTCGTCATTTTTATCGCGAACACGAAATTCTTCGTGCATTTCCACATGATTTTTCATATTCTCCAAAAGACGTTCAAATATGGGTAAATCTTCTTTGCAGATAAGTTCTCTTCTGGCTACTTCTTCCGCAAAATCAGGCATATAATTATTGAAATTAAAAATATAGACAGCTTTACCCGTAAACATCATGGAGCCCGCTTGAATGTCGTATTCAAACATAATTTCTTCGGATAAATCAAGGAGAATTTGGTTTTGATCACGAAAATCTTCAAATTCTTCTTCAAGGTTTATTTGCTCATTAATATTTTCCACATAGCAATGTAAAACATCTGAAACAACACTAAAAGTGAAGCGAAGCCAAAAAGAAGCCTCATGAGCAGTGTAAACAGAGTCAAAAGAAAAGCGTGGCATACCGGCAAACAATTCGTTTGAGGTTTTTATTTTATTAAGCTCAGTTTGTATTTTTTTTATAATGCCTTGAAAAGAATTTGATAGCAAAATATCTTTTGCATGCTCTTCCACACCAAAAATCATATTAAAATTATGGTCACTATAGGCAAGCAGAAAGGATTGAGGGCAAAAAGTAAAATACGCCCCTTTTTTCTTTTCAAGCAAGTGATTAAAAATAGCACAAGATTCTGTCATCATAATATCCAACCAAATCCAACATAAAGGTAAAGTAAGTATATGCATATAAAAATAGAAAGCCATTTTCAACTTTCTAATACACATATCTAATTCTTTTATCAAAAAGAATTTACAATGTCTACGAAATTGAAAAAAATTATTTTAAAACACATCTTAAGTCTTGGCAACAATAATTTTTTAGGATAAACTAACTACAGTTAATACACGTTTTATATTTTACAAATAAATCTAGCAGTTAATCCTTTTAAAGGGGGAAAAATGCGTTTAATTACACGTTCAGATTTTGACGGGCTTGCTTGTGCGGTATTTCTTAAAGAAGTCGGCATGATTGATGAATTTACCTTTACACACCCCAAAGATTTACAAGAAGGTCTTGTGGAAGTAACCCACAACGACGTTTTAGCCAACGTTCCTTTTGTAGAAGGATGTGGTTTTTGGTTTGACCACCACTCAAGCGAAGAAGAAAGAAAAGCTTACAGTGGCAAATACAAAGGCGTAAGTAAGTCTTCCCCAAGTGCTGCCCACGTTATTTATGATTACCTTGGCGGTAAAGAAAGATTCCCTCGCTTTGACGACTTACTTATAGCGGTTGACAAAGTTGACTCCGCCGATCTCACCGCCGAAGAAATCCTTAATCCTTATGAACATCCTTGGATTCTCCTTGGATTTATTATGGATCCTCGTACAGGCCTCGGCCGTTTCCGTAATTTCCGCATCAGTAACTATCAATTAATGGTGAACCTTGTGGACTGGTGCCGTAGCATGAGCATCGAAGAGATCATGGCTTTGCCCGACATTCAAGAAAGGGTTGCTCTCTATAAAGAACAAACCGAACTGTTTGTGGATATGGTGCAAAAACACACCACTACCGACGGTAATATCATTATCAGCGACCTTCGTGGTGTAGATCCAATCTACACAGGTAACCGCTTTATTGTTTATAGCCTTTTCCCAGAGCAAAACGTCTCCGTTTGGATAGTAAACGGTAAAGGCGGACTTGGTTGTTCTGCTGCGGTTGGTTATAGCGTTATCAACAGAACAGGTAAAGTAAACGTAGGTTCTCTTATGTTGAAATACGGTGGCGGTGGCCATAAAGTTGTGGGAACTTGTCAGTTCAGCGACGAAGATATGCCAACCAAGCTTCCTGAAATGCTTGCTGAGTTGAAAGAATTAAATAGCTAAGCTATTACGTATTTAGATATACAACAAAAAAACGCTTGTCCTATTGGATAAGCGTTTTTTTAGCAACTAAAGGGGGAAACAAAAGGACAAGCCCTAGTTTTCCCCCTTTAGAATTCCCCCATCCTTACCCCTAACGTTCGCCGTTTGCTTCACTGCGTTCAGCTTATGGGCGAACTTGTCGGAAATGTTTTGTCTTTATTTAAGTAAATGGATTGCGTCTCTTTTCGCCTCTCGCTCGTTCCTCACTCGGGGCTCACTTTTGTGCGGTGCGTTTTTGCTACATTGAGAACTCAGCGTAGTCAATACATATATAGCGCCTTGCAATTATCAGAAATTTTGGACTAGCCATAAAAAAACTTTAATATTATAAAGGTCATAACAGAGTATTCTATTATGACCTTTATAATATTAAAGTTTTTTTTGGAAAAGGGGTGGGGTTTGGGGAGGGGGAAAACGCTTTTTTGTTCACAAAAAAGGTTTTTCCCCTCCCTAAAAATAATCAAAAAATCCCACAAAAACCTATCGACGTAAACGGCGTTGCATTCTGTCACGCAAAATAATAGCAATAAGGTTCATACCAAGAACAAGCAAAATAAGTACAAGGGCTGTGGCGTATTGCAAGGGTCTTGTTTTATCGATATCAACCCCTGCGGTTGCAAGAATATACATATGATAAGGCAAGGCCATAACCGCATCAAAAATGGAGCTTGTGCCTTTTGGGGTGTAGAACACGGCGGCGGTGAACATAATGGCGGCGGTTTCCCCTGCGGCTCTGGCAATGGCCAAAATGGCACCTGTCAACATGCCGGGGAAGGCGGCGGGTAACACCACACGACAAATACCTTGCCACTTCCCTGCTCCGAGAGCAAGGGAGGCTTGACGCCAAGAATCGGGAACAGTTTTAAGGGCTTCTTCGCTGGTGCCGATGATTACGGGTAAGGTGAGAATCCCAAGGGTGAGCATGCCTGACAAAAGACTGACATTTAAACCTAAAGTCGTAACAAAAAAAGCCAAGCCAAATAAACCAAAGACGACGGACGGAACACCGGAAAGGTTGTTAACTCCGATACGGATATATTTTGCAAAAGGGCTTCTTCCTGCATATTCGTGCAAATAAATTGCGGTTGCAACACCAAGTGGGAAGGAAATACAAAGAGAACCGAAAGCAAGATAAAGGGTTCCGACTATGCATGGCCAAACGCCACCTTCTGTCATCATGGAACGAGGCTTATCGAAAATAAATTCAAGGGATAGACCTTCAAGACCGTTATAGCCAAGAAATCCGATGATACCAAAAAGGGCTATCATATTAATTAATGTGGCTCCGCGAAAAACAGAGAACACCAACTTCTCTTTAAGCTTACGTTTTTTATTGAAATCCATATACTTTTCCTTTTTCTAAAAGAGTAAATGCTCTATTTTAAGCTCTCTGCAAATTATTATTTCAGTTTATATTTTTTGTTCATAGTACTTGAAAAATGAAAAACGAATTATTATGATGCAGAGTTTTATTTTATAGATCGGAAGAACCGATTTGTTTGTGCTTTTCGGTTACATAATAGGCTAAGAGGTTGAAACAAAAAGTAAAGATAAAGAGTAAGATACCGATGGCAAAGAGGGCGTAATAATGATCACCTCTAAAGGGAGCTTCTGCCATTTCGGCCGCAATAGAGGAAGGCATGGGGCGAACGGGATCAAAAATAGAAGTAGGTAAAATAGAAGCACCGCCTGCGACCATAAGTACAACCATTGTTTCCCCGATACTGCGAGACATTCCGAGAATACTTGCAGTACCGATGCCTGACATGGCTGCAGGCACGATTACTTTGGAGATACTTTCAAGGTGGGTGGCTCCAAGAGCAAGGGAAGCTTCACGCAAAGAGTTTGGAACTGCATAGAGGGCATCTTCTGCAATGGAAGCAATGGTGGGAACGCTCATAAAAGCGAGCATCAAAGAAGCGTTGAAAAGATTTAATCCTGTTGCGAGATTCAAGTTTTGCTGAAGAAAAGGCGCAACAATAACCATTCCGAAAAATCCGATAACAACAGAAGGAAGGGCTGCCAAAAGTTCCAAAATAGGCTTGATTACACGACGCACGTTAGGTCTTGCAAGTTCTGCCAAGTAGATGGCGGTCAAAACACCGAGAGGAATCGCGATGGCAGAAGATAAAAGAGTCACACTGATAGAGCCGACAATAAGAGGAAGAACGCCGAGAGCCGGAGGTTCTTCGGTGGGGTACCAGTCCTGTCCTGTGAGAAATTCCCAAAAGGGATACACTTTAAAGATGGGTAAGCCTTCGTGGAAAAGAAAAAACATAATACCGCCAAGAGCCACAAACGAGGTGGCGGCAATGACGGCCAAAAAATTTCCCATCAATTTTTCTTTTGTTCTTGATGTAAGCAACATATTAAATCCTCACAAGATTATTATAAATAAAACCTTTACAAACGTATCTAATGATTAAAGCAACTGTCTGCAAAGCTTTCGAAGAGGTAAACCAAAAATAATGTCCATGCCCCCCAAGGTACCCCCTTGAAAAAGCATGGACATTATCAAATAAAATTATTTTGCTTGCAATTTGATGAAACCAATTTCTTCAACAGCTTTTTGACCTTTAGCAGGGTCTAAAAGGTATGTAATAAAAGCTTTGATTTCAGGAGAAGTTTCTTTGTCGGTGAAAACATAAAGTTCACGAGCAATGCTCCAGTCACCGCTAAGAGCAGTTTCTTGTGTAGCTTCAACACCGTTTACTCTGAGGTCTTTCACGGTGTCGTTCATGTAACCAAAGCCGATATAACCGATTGCGTTAGGGTTGGAAGCAACGCTTTGTGCAACTTGACCGTTAGAAGCTTGGTTAAGAGCTGCTGCCATAACACGTTCTTTTTTCAAAACTTTATCTTTCCAAGTTTCATAAGTACCGGAAGAAGTATCGCGAGAAATTACAGAAATAGGAGCATCTTTTCCGCCAATTTCTTTCCAGTTTTTGATTTTGCCTGTGTAAATATCTTTCAATTGATCCATGGTAAGATCGGAAACAGGGTTTGAAGGATGAACAACAGGAAGAAGTGCGTCGATAGCTACAGGAATACGTTGAGGATCTACACCATTTTTCTTGGCAAGAGCAACTTCGTTTTCTTTGATATCACGAGAAGCCATGGCAATATTACAAAGACCGTCGATCAATGCTTTGATACCGTTACCGGAACCACCGCCGGAAATAGCAATTTCCACACCGGGATTAGCGGCCATGTAAGATTCTGCAGCTTTTTGCATTACAGGAAGAACTGTAGTAGAACCGTTAACAACGATTTGTTCGGCAGCAAGAGCTTGTCCGCCTAAGAGCATGCTAAAACCTAAAACGAGAGAGGAGATGATTTTGGAAACTTTCATGTTTATTTTCCTATTTGATTTATGGTTATGATTTTCAGTGTTGTACGGGAGACGAACACCGTTGCCTTTCGTGATGTGGCTACTATGCTTTTTGATTGTTACAGAATTGTTACAGAAAACTTAAAATCTTGTGACAAAATTATTTCATTTTTTGTCACAAAACTTCTTGTTATTTTGTCACACAATTGTAACAATCTCTTCTTATAGTTGACACAGTGTCACGTTACTTTCTCGAAGATTCACGGATAAAGCATGAAATATAAGCTTAACATGAATATGACAATGTGGTTTAAAAATGTTTTTGTCTTATTGTAATGAATATAACAAACAAATAGGTAAATTATGAGTAGGCAATATATATTAGTTGTAGAAGACGACGCAGACATCAGAGAAATGCTGACTTTTAATTTAAAGCGTGAAGGCTATGTGACGGAAGAAGCCGAAAACGGAAACCTTTGCCTAAGCATGGTTCGTCAAAAAAAGCCCGATCTTATCTTACTTGATGTCATGATGCCCGAAATGGACGGACTGACCGCATTTAAAGAGCTCAGCCGTAACTATGATGTGCCCACCATTTTTCTTACCGCTAAAGGGGAAGAGCTTGACAGAGTTGTAGGGCTTGAGCTTGGCGCTGAAGATTATGTGGTGAAGCCCTTTAGTATTCGTGAGCTTATGCTTAGAATTAAAACGGTTTTACGCAGGCACAATCCACCGACACAGGCCGTTGAAAGCGCAAAAGAAACAACCTTAGAAAGAAACGGTATCACCATTGATATCAACACTCATAAGGTTATAGCCAACGAGCAAGAACTCCCCGTTACCTTAACAGAGTTTCGCTTGCTTGAGGATTTAATGCGCCACGCCGGCCTTGTGCGTACAAGGGAACAACTTTTGGAATCCGTTTGGGGATATCAGTTTGACGGATATAACCGCACTGTTGACACCCATATAAGAAGATTACGCCAAAAGTTGGGTGATTTTGAAGACAGCATTGAAACTGTGCGCGGACTTGGGTACAGAATAAAATAAACGAATCATAAACACACTTTGATTGCTCATTCTAATGACAATTTTCGGCACGGTTTGAAATAGTAACAATAAACAGACACAGACAACACAGAAACATTGGGACATTGTACATGATTAGAAAATCTTCTTTTTTCGTCAAAATATTTTTATGTTTGACTGCGGTTATCGCCACCGCCACCATAGTTCCCGCCTACTATTTTTCCGCGGACATGGAAGAATCTCAGCTAAAAACCATCGAAGCCCAAGCTTTCGATAAGCTACAAATTTTAAGCATGAATTTTGAGTTCAACACTGCTCAAATTTTGACCGCAGAACAAGAAAGCAAATTAGAACCAGTTCTTAAAGAGCAAGATTTGCGCCTTTCCGTGATCAGAAAAGATGGTATCGTTATTTATGACAGTGGGCTAAATTCCAAAAATGTGGCCGAAATGGATAATCATAACGACAGACCTGAATTTATAAAAGCGATAGAAACAGGCAAAGGTTCAAGTGTTCGCTACAGTAACACCCTAAAAACAGATTTTATTTATGTAGCCAAACTCCAACCCAACAAAGATGTTATCCGCCTTGCCTTCCCCTACACCAACTATATTAAGCAAAACGAAGAAAATTATAAAAACATTTTACAAATTTTTCTTATAGGTCTTGTGATTTCCTTGCTTCTTGCGCTCTTTTTCTCCTATAGAATCAAGCATAAGCTCAAAGAAATGGTAAGTGTTGTGGAATCCATTTCTCTCGGTAAATACGACAGCCGTTTACATCATGTTCCCGGACAAGAGTTTGCAGCCCTTGCCGATGCTGTTAACCGTATGGCTCATAATATTGAAAGACAACTTGGCATTGTGCGCTATCAATCTTTACAATTACAAGTTATCCTCAACACTATGCAAGACGGTGTCTTGCTCCTTGATACGCAAGGCAATGTCAGACACAGCAATAAGGCCATCCGTGAACTTGCTCCTCGTCTCCCCGAATCCGACAGAATCCCTTCAACCATGAAAATTCCTGTTATTGAATGTGTGGCTTCCCCGCTTTTACAAAACAGCGTTGATCAAATGCTCAAGCAAAACGGATCCGACACGAACAATATTCAACATTTGGATATCGAACTTTTCCCCGGGAGGCATTTTGTACTTTCCCTTGCTAAGCCTGAAAACCCAAGTGAAAACATGGGGCTTGTTATCGTGCTTCACGAGATAAGCGACATTGTTCGCCTTGAAACCATTCGTCGTGATTTTGTAGCCAATGTTTCCCATGAACTCAGAACCCCTTTGACAGCTATCCAAGGCTATGCAGAGACCATTGAAAATATGGCCGAACTGCCCGAAGATTGCAGAAGGTTTGCGCAAATTATCCATAAGCACGGATCTTATCTCAATACTATGATTGAAGATTTGCTCTCCCTTGCGCGCATCGAAAACCCCAATGAAAGCTTTGTGTTGTCTCAAGTACTTGCCGCAGAAGCTCTCAGTACCGCTGCCAATTTCTGCAACAAAGCCTTGCAACACCAGCATCTTAAACTCAAAATCGACATGGACAGCAAACTCTTGGTTCAAGCGGATAAAATCCAATTGGAAAGAGTGTTTCGCAATTTGCTTGAAAATGCATGTCGCTACGCAAACACAGGTTCTCAAATCAATGTTTATTCAAAAATACATGGAAACATGTGTAGCTTTACCGTTGAAAATACAGGCAGTTACATTGCTCCAGAACACATTGAGCGCATTTTTGAACGTTTCTACAGAGTGGAAAAAGACCGCAACAACAGTAACAACAATGGAACAGGCCCCTCCACAGGACTTGGGCTTGCCATTTGTAAACATATTATAGAAAGACATGGAGGGAACATTAAAGTGCAAAGCACCATGGTTGATGGCTATGGCGTAACCGCCTTTACTTTTACCCTGTTTTTAGCAGATAAACCCCTTGAGCTCCCTGCAGACAAAGAGGACAATAATGAGTAAATTTGAGACACAAAATGTAGATTTTTATTATGGAAGCAACAAAGTTTTGCATGATATCAATCTCAATTTTCAGCAAAACCAAGTAACCGCTCTTATCGGGCCTTCAGGTTGCGGAAAAAGTACCTTTTTACGTTGCCTAAACAGAATGAACGACCTTATCACTGTAGCTAAAGTGGAAGGAAAAATAATGCTCGACGGGCAAGATATTTATGCTCCCGATACCGACATTGTTGCCTTGCGTCGTCGCGTCGGTATGGTTTTTCAAAAGCCAAATCCTTTTCCTAAAAGTATTTTTGAAAACGTGGCTTACGGTCTTCGAGTAAACGGAAATAAAAACGAAAGTGACATTGCCGACAGAGTAGAAAAAACTTTGCGCAGAGCCGCTATTTTTGAAGAAGTAAAAGACAGACTTCATGAGTCCGCTCTCGGTCTTTCAGGCGGACAGCAACAAAGACTGTGTATTGCCAGAGCTCTTGCTGTAGAACCGGAAGTTCTCCTTATGGACGAACCCGCCAGCGCACTTGACCCCATCGCTACTCAAAAAATAGAAGAAAGTATCCACGAA
Source organism: uncultured Mailhella sp. (assembly GCA_964369875.1). Lineage (GTDB taxonomy): Bacteria > Desulfobacterota > Desulfovibrionia > Desulfovibrionales > Desulfovibrionaceae > Taurinivorans. The sequence continues at coordinate 6,118 of CAYJHY010000027.1, read as the reverse complement.
CTCAAAAGTGAGTTAACTATTATTATTGTTACCCACAACATGCAACAGGCGGCCCGTGTGTCCGACCACACCGCTTTCTTCTACATGGGAAAACTCATCGAATTTGCCGACACAGAAACTATTTTCTCACGTCCGGCGCAAAAACAAACGGAAGATTATATCACAGGAAGGTTTGGTTAAGTCATGATGAAAGAAAATATCCGCTTACAAGAATTACTGGTCACCCTCAGAACTCGTCTGCTCGTTATGTGTGCAGAAACTTCCATTGCGCTTGAAAATGCTCAGCAAGCGTTGGTCAACAAAGATATTGCCAAAGCATCCTCTGTTATCGAGGGTGATGCGTCCATCAATGCCCTTGAAAACGAAATCGATGACCGTGCTCTTTGTATTATGATCCGTACACAGCCCATGGCCACCGACTTGCGTTTTGTTATCGGTGCCCTACGCATTGTTTCTGACTTGGAACGTATTTGCGATGAAGCTGTGAGCATTTCCGAACACGTTCTGCTCATGAAAGACATGGAGCAAGCAAAATGCATGGATTCTATATTCAGCTTCTTCAAATCTGCACGCCAAGCCGTGGACGCAACTTTCGAAGCGTTCCGTAATAACGACGCGGCCAAAGCAAAGGAACTCAGTTCAGGCGACTCCGACGCCTTACAAGAAGAAGTTCGCATTTTGCAAATTCTTATGGATCATATTTCCAAAAAAGACAGTAATCCTGAAGACAGCATCGATCCTGAGCTTGCCATGCACCTTATCCTTATTATCCACTCCATCACACGTATATGGAGAAGATCCGTTAACTTTGCAGAACAAATTTATTTCTGCTTGGAAGGCGTCAGTCTCAAACACGCCGAGAATAAAGCTGAGCAATAACATTCGGTAAACAGAACTTCTGTTCTCACCAAATAACAAAAAAGCCCTCAATAAACATTGAGGGCTTTTTTCGTTATAAAGAAAATAAATTTACACAGTCAAATCCATAAGATAACCATTCATCGCGTCAACCGTTGAGATGGTTTGCACGTTAGCACCAACTTCGTGAACTGCATTCATAAGATTAACCATTTCTTTTGAAACTTCGGCATCATTAAAAAAGCTGGAATTAAGAACTGAGGTCGGTATATCACGCCCCAAAATACCACTTTCATTGAGTAGTTCGTTAGGGCCTATGATATTTGTTGCAGAATTTTGCACAGCATAAAAAGGTTCATAGTAATCTACGGGAGTCGATAAGTTCAAGAGATGTTCAAAATTATGTGCAGACATTTGTGTGTCAAGCGCAATTTGACTGATAGCAGAAGAAGCGGCCGCACTGGCATTGCCTGCCAAATATTGGTAGTTCATATCAAGATTTGTCATGACAACCTCACTGTTGATATTTTGGCGATTATATTAAAAACATATTAATAACTTTATTAATTATAATAATACGTTTTTATAAATTTTGCAAGATTAACTTGTTATAAATTTAATTTTTATTTTTTGTGACTATAAATTATTCAGCAAGGTTTTGGCACTTTTATCTCAAAAAAAGTTCATTTAAACAAAATAAATTCATTCTATGTTAATGTTTGACAAAAAGAATGTAAAATCATATAATTTTTAAATATTTTATTCAAGGACAACATATGACCTTTAGCATTATTGACATTGTGATAGCAGCCATCCTGCTTCTTTTTTTGGTACGTGGTTTTGCACAGGGCTTTCTTCTGGAAGCGGCCTCTGTCGTAGGTGTTTTGGTAGGTTTTTTGTTAGCAAGAACCTACAGCGAACCTTTTGGCATCTTTTTACAGGATTTCATTCCGGAAACTTCTGCGTATGTACTCGCCTTTGCCCTGATTGTCATAGGCGGCATGCTAGGTTGCGGACTATTGGCAAGATTTTTGCGAATCGTTTTAAAAATAGCACTGGCCGGATGGATTGACAGAATCTTAGGCGCTGTTTTCGGTTTGTCAAAAGGAGCCCTTTTGGTAAGTATTTGTATCTATATTTACCACGGACTCACCAAAAAATTAATCGTAGAAGATTCCTTGTTTTTGCCATATTATAATCAAGTAATCAATGCCATTGGCTATATTTTTTAAACCATAAGCATACATAGCCTTTAGAATCAAACGGATAAATCTTGAGTATAAACGGGAGCAAAAATGAACACCGAAAAAAACGAAAAACTACTTGAATCTATTGCAGAAATGGATATTATGGTTCGCACCTTGCTCGACAAGGAGTTAGGTTGCCCTTGGGACAGAGAACAAACCCCGCATACCTTATCAGAATACAACATTGAAGAATGTTTTGAACTTGTGGATGCCATCCGCAAAGACGAACCACATAACGTATGCGACGAAATGGGTGATCTTGTCTTTGGAATTATGCTCCTTGCCCATAAATACTCTGAAAAAAATCAATTCGATTTTGCCGACGCCATTCAAAGCGGTATCGCCAAAATGAAACGTCGCCACCCCCATGTTTTCCAAGAAAAAAATAATAACAAAAGCATGGAAGAACTGCATAACACATGGGAAGCCATAAAAAAAGCAGAAAAAAAAGAAAAACAAGGCGCTCTTTCCTCTATCCCCAACAATTTACCTGCTCTTACACGCGCCTACCGTATCCATGCCAAGTCTGCCATTGCCGGCTTTACTTGGGATGATGAAGAAGATGTGGAACGTCAAGTGGAAGCTGAATGGCTCGAACTTCTCGATGCCAAAGCCTCAGGCGATGTGGACGCTATGACACACGAACTTGGTGATATGATTTTTGCTTTAACCGAGATGGGACGTCGCATGGGAGTAAAAGCTTCCTATGCTGTTGACTTGACAAACAATCGTTTTACTTCACGCTTTGAAGGCATGGAAAAACTTGCCACCCAAAGAGGTCTTGATTTTTCAAGTCTGACCCTCGACGAAAAAGATGAACTTTGGGAAGAAGTCAAGAAGAATCTCGGATAAGAGATAACATAGTTTCCATTCACACAACATATTAAAATAAAACAATAAAACCTCGCACTAAACGAGGTTTTACTGTTTTAAGTCTTCCCGAAATGTATTAAAGCTAAAATACGCATTTTTAAGCATGTTTTAAAGCTTTTTTTTATAATTTCAAATATTTTTTAATTTAACAAAATGTTTTCAAGGAACTTTTAGTCTATCAGGAATGGTTCTGAAAATCGTTTTCATTATAACCTAAAAAAATATATTAAAGCCTTGACTTATAATGCTTTGCAAGTTAAGAAGATAGAGAAACAAATTTAAACTAAAATCTCACCATTTCGGTGAGATTTTAGGTTGATTAATCGTCTGAGGAAGGCATTTGCCCATAAGCAAACCCTAGGCCCGACAAAAGGGAAGACAATGAAAAAGAACCGTATTTGTACCATTTTAATGCTACTCGCCTTTGGCTTAATCGTTGCGCCTTTGGCATCAGCATTAGCGGAAGAGGCACCCGTTGAACGCTACGTCATGAGCACCGAACCAAGCCAATACCCCGGCATAGCCATGAACTACCAAGACAAACTCCATGAAACACACGTGGAAGCCCTTGGTGGTGACTGTACTGCTTGTCACTATGACAACGACGAGCAAACCTTCATGGGAGTAGCCATTAATGATCATGGCATGACCACCGATGAACGCAGAGTATTCTTACATAACAACTGCGTAAGCTGTCACACGGAAGAACAAAGAGGCCCAAGCATCAACGAATGCCGCAGCTGTCACTCAACCGACTATGCACCTGTTCGTGGTGTTGAAGCGGTTATGTAATTTTCTGAAAATCTTATAAGTATTTAAATCGGAGGCTCTTCTTATGATGGCATTTATCGAAGGTCCGCTTTTTTATATTTCTGTTGCGATCTTTATTATCGGCCTTATCGTCCGCATCGTACAGTATATTAAAGGACTCGACCAAAAATTAGATCGCATTGCGTACAAAGCTCACTTTTGCAAAGGTATGAAAGGCGCCCTTTACTCCATTTTCAGCTGGATGATTCCCGGCGGAACACGTGGATGGCGTAAACAACCTCTCATGCTTGCTTGCTTTTTCTGCTTGCACATTGCAGCTATTACCCTTCCTCTTTTCCTTTTGGGTCACACCGTAGTAATTGAATATTACTTCGGTTTCAGTTTGCCTGCCCTTCCAAGTGTTCTTGCTGACATTTTCACCATTATGGCGATTCTTGGCCTTGCAGGCCTTGCTCTTCGTCGTGTTATCATCCCTGAAGCACGCGCGCTTACCACTTGCCAAGATTGGCTTGTACTTGCTCTTGCATCAGCTCCTTTCATTACCGGTGCTTATGCTCGTTTCTGTGCAAGCGCCGAGAGTTATGATTGTTGGATGGCCGCTCACGTTATTGCTGCGGAAATTTTCCTTATCGCTACTCCTTTTACCAAATTGTCACACATTGCTCTTTTCTTCCTTACCCGTGCTCAAATCGGTATGGAATTTGCCATCAAACGTGGCGGCAATTCTCGTGGCCCAGCTTTCCCATGGTAAAACACTGCTTGCGCCCCAGTGCGTAAGCCAAGTAGTTTGACAAAGATTTAATCGTATTTATATTCACAGCAGAATGAATATCTCTTAAGGAGCTTACAATGCCTGAAGGTCAATTTTGTAAAAGAGCCCCTATCAAAACTGAAGCAGAACTAAAAAATCTCCTCAGTGACAAAGGCGGCGCTAAATATTATAAAGAAATGGAAGAAATGGAAGTTGACCGCGTTCAACTTCGCAAAGATTTGGAAAACACCTGTAAATCACGTATCCGTACATGGCTCGATCTTTGCGCCCACTGCGGAATGTGTGCTGAAAGCTGTTTCCTCTACACCGCTAACGACAAAGATCCCAAGCAAATTCCTTCTTACAAAATCCAATCCACCTTGGGTCATATGATCAAACGTAAAGGTGACGTAGACGCTAAGTTTATGATGGAATGTATGGACACCGCTTGGAGTAAATGTACTTGCTGTAACCGCTGTGCTGTTTACTGTCCTTACGGTATCGACACCGGTGTTATGAACAGCTACCTTCGCGGTATCCTTTTCAAACACGGCTACACCCCATGGGAAATGAAAATCGGTTCAGGTATGCACCGTGTATACGGCGCACAAATGGACGTAAATCCCGAAGATTTCGTTGATACTTGCGAATGGCGTGTAGAAGAAATCGAGGAAATCTGGCCGGGTATCGAAATCCCTGTCGACAAAGAAAATGCTGATGTTATGTACGTTATGAACGCACGCGAAATCAAGCACTATCCCGAAGACCTTGACGAAACCGCTATCTTGTTCCACATCGCCGGTGAAAACTGGACAGTTCCAAGCGAAGGCTGGGAAAACACTTCCCTTTCCATGTTCGCAGGTGACTGGGAAGGTTGTACAGAAAACGTTAAACGTGTTTATGCAGCAGTAGAACGCCTTAAACCAAAAGTTGTTGTGGGTACCGAATGTGGTCACGCTCACCGTGCAACTGTTATTGAAGGCCCCTATTGGGCAGGTCGTGAAGACGGTAGCACTCCTACCAAATTCATGCACTACGTAGAATGGGTTGCCGAAGCTCTTCGCGAAGGAAAACTCAAAATCGATCCTGCAAAGAAACTTAAACAAAAAGTTACCTTGCAAGACTCTTGTAACTACGTACGTAACCACGGTCTTTCTAAATATACTCGCGAAATCATGAGCTACATCGCAGAAGATTTCGTTGAAATGTCCGATGCGGGCGATCACAACTACTGCTGCGGCGGTGGTGGTGGTTTCAACGGTATCGGCAGATACCGTCCACAACGTAACGTTGCCTTGTTGCCTAAACTCAACCAAATCAAAGCAACAGGCGCTAACTTCGTTGTAGCTCCCTGCCACAACTGTTGGGACGCTATCCGCGATATGAAAGAAGTTTATGAAGAAAACGCTCACGATCTCGAGTGGAGCTTCCTCAAACCTATTCTTCTTTCCATGGTCGTAATTCCCGATCATATCGAACACAACGAAGAATAAGAAATAACAAAAAATCCCTCAGCAATGAGGGATTTTTTTTGGGTTATTTATATTTTTATTTTATTTTTTATGGGGGAGGGAGAACCTACTTTTTGTAAAAAATAGAGTTCTCCCTCCCCCATACC
>CAYJHY010000026.1:0-15683 GCA_964369875.1 uncultured Mailhella sp. | reverse complement strand
ATCACTGAGGACGAACTCAAAAAAGCAATGGATGATATCCAAAAGCTTACCGATGGCTTCATTGCTAAAGCCGATGTAAAAAACCAAACTAAAGAAAAAGAAATCATGGAAATCTAATATATATAATATATATTTTAGAACATTATAAGAATATTGAAGGGGAAACTCCATTTTTGATGTCAAAAATGAGGTTTCCCCCTCAAACTCCCCCTTCCTGAAAAACCAAAAGTGTCTGTTTGTTTTAACTGGGATGGTTATATATTATTTTGAATATAATTAAAACATACTCTCAAAAAACATTTTATTATGCATTTCTTTTTATTTTTTTGAGAAATAAAACTTTTATTATATGCAAAAAAGAGTTTTTCCTTCTTCAAATGAGTAACGTTATATAAATACTAACATATTTATAAGGATAGGGTTTATTCCATGACAAAACCTAATCATATTGCGATTATAATGGATGGTAACGGACGCTGGGCAGAGCAAAGAGGTCTCAAAAGAATTGAAGGCCATCTTGCAGGTGCACAGACTGTACGCTCTGTACTCACCGAATGCGTACAACAAGAAATCCCTTACCTAACCCTGTACGCCTTTTCCACTGAAAATTGGAAACGGCCGGAAGAAGAGGTAACCGGCCTTTTTAAACTCTTTTGTGATTTTGTACAAAAAGAACTTCCTCTCATGATTGAGCACAATGTAAAACTCAGTATGATTGGCGATAAAACACAGCTTCCTCTAGCTACAAGAAAAGCACTTGACTACGCACTCTCTAAGACAGCCCATGGAACAAGCACCGAGCTTATTCTCGCCCTTAATTATTCAGGAACACAAGAGCTGGTAAAAGCCACGCGTGAAAGCGCCTTAGATGTATTATGCAAAGAAGAAGTATTAAATAAAATTATAGACCTTTCTCAAAAGAAAAAAACTAAACTTCTTAAAGCTGAGCTTGAAGAGATTTTTTCAGACAAAAACTTTGGTTTAGAGAATTTAAGAGCTCACCACTATCACCCAAATATTCCCGATCCCGATCTTATTATACGAACAAGCGGGGAATTGCGTCTCAGTAATTTTTATCTCCTGCAAGCGGCTTATTCTGAATTTTATTTTACCGATGTTCTTTGGCCCGATTTTAGTGTTGAAGATTTCCGATTAGCTCTTGATCATTTTTCCAACAGAAAAAGACGTTTTGGCAAAGTTTAAGCACAGGAGTTTCCATGACAACAGATAAGTTCTCTTCTTTGTATGCCCGTATTCTTACCGGCATCGTACTTTTAATGGCGGTTATCAGTGCGTGGTATATTGGTTCTTACGCTTTTTTGAGTCTTATTTGCTTAACCGCTTTTTTGGCACAGCATGAATTCTGTAAATTATTCCTAGATTATGAGCGAAAGAGAGAAAAAGCTATCGCTCCACTTTTTGGCACTGCCTACCTTGTTACAACCTACTTTTTTGGACACGCTTTCAGTCAAATTTTTATAGTTTTAGCTATCTTATTTTTCTCTCTTGTCTCACTTCTCAATTTTTGTCAAGACAACGCATTCAAGAAAATGAAAACTGCGGCTGTAATGCTGATTTCTTTTTTATATATTCCGTATCTTTTTTCTTTCACTATGATTTTGACCCCTATTCAGCAATTAGTGGTGGTTCTAATTCCAATTATTTCCGATACGGTTGCTTTTTTTGCGGGATCAACCATGGGTAAACATAAAATTTGGCCGTCTGTCAGCCCTAAAAAAAGTGTAGAAGGCTGTCTGGCAGGACTATTGGCCACAGTCTGTACTGTGGCATATCTGGGCTCTTACTACCCAATTTTTGCTACAGACAATATACTAACCTTGACCTTTTTTGGAGTCATCCTCAGCATATTTACCCAACTTGGTGATTTTTTTGAATCCAGCCTTAAACGTACCGTAAATATCAAAGACTCAGGCTATATTCTGCCGGGACATGGCGGGGTTCTTGACCGTGTAGACAGTCTTATTTTCACCATTGCAAGCTTTGAGCTCTGTAGAGTGACTGCAATTATTATATCTTAGGTACCGTTTATGGAATATATCAGCAATTTAAATAAAGAAATTTCACAAGGAATAAAATCTGTAGCTGTTTTGGGAAGCACCGGCACGATTGGGCAAAATACATTGGCCATTATTGCAAATGCACCGTTACAATATCGAATTTTTGGGCTTGCCGGTGGAAAAAATCTCGACTTATTGGCCAAGCAAGCAACGGATTTTCGCCCCAATATTCTCGTTATCCAAGACGAAAGTGAGATTGATAGCCTTAAAAAACTTTTGCCGCCAAACTATACCCCAACCATATTGCATGGAAAAGACGGATACAGTTTCTTAGCTTCCCACGAAAAAGTAGACACTGTCGTTTCTGCACAAGTGGGTGCTGCCGGTCTGCGAGCAACTCTCAGCGCTTGTGAAAAAGGAAAAATTATTTGTTTGGCAAATAAAGAATCGTTAGTTCTGGCAGGGGATTTAATACGATTTCTTGCAAAAAAAAATAATGCTCTTATTTTACCTGTTGATTCTGAACATTACGCAATTTTTCAATGCATCCTCAATCAATATCAACAAAAAGTTATTTCCAATCAAGTTAATGAGCATCCATCTTCCATAAAACGCCTTATTCTAACCGCTTCCGGTGGACCTTTTCGTGGTAAAGATGCCGACTTTTTAAAAACAGTGACCAAAAGCCAAGCTCTCAATCATCCAAATTGGAGCATGGGGCCGAAGATTACTATTGATTCAGCCAGCCTTATGAATAAAGGTCTGGAAGTTATTGAAGCCTGTCATCTTTATGGATTACCCATTGAACAGGTGGATGTGCTTATCCATCCTCAGTCAATTGTTCATTCTTTAGTTGAATGGCAAGACAGTTCTATGTTGGCACAACTTGCTCCTCCTAACATGCGCCTCCCTATCGGTGCTTGCCTCGCTTGGCCAAACATGCTTACGCAAAAAATTAATAGTATGCCAAGTCTTGATCTCACAAAACAAAGCTTACACTTTGAAGAAGTGAACCATCAAAACTTTCCTTGTCTATCTTTAGCAAAAAAAGCCTTTGAAAAGAATATTTGCGTAGAATTGAATGCAGCCAATGAAGTTGCTGTTGAGCTTTTTCTTAAAGAAGAAATACATTTTCAACATATTCCTCTTATTGTAAAGCATGTTCTGGAAGAAGCAAAAACACTAAGTAAAACAAACCATCATGAATTGGAGCTTGAAGAAGAAATCACTTCAATAGAGAACAGAGATTTTAATGCACGCTCACAGGCATATTTATTCGCCAAAAATCTAGATAATTAACCTTATTCGCACAATTTACTTAGAGAAATCATTATAGTAGTTTATTTTTTCTCCAGTAACACACTATAATAACATGTTTTTTATTATTATTTTTAATAAATATATAAAAAGCTATTGAAATTAATTCCTAATGGGGTTAGTTTATAACAATGAATACTCATTATATAGACAACCTACCAATGGAATGGGAACCGATTGCTCGAATTTTCGCAGCCCTTGGTGACAAGTACCGACAAACGATTATGTTGCTCTTTGAACCAGACGAAGAGATTAGCTTAAAATCAATTGTTGATGCTATCCCATTAAGCCGTTCGGCTGTTGTTCACCATGTGACTACTCTGCAGTATGCGGGACTTATTACTCCGACAAAAAGAGGAAGAGAGATTTACTATCGTCCCAACATCTCTCTCTTCTATCAAGCAGTTGAAATTGTAAAGGAGTATACGAATCCTTTACTGGTGAGCCAGCTTAAACAGCAGTAACCTTTCCATGGTTAGGTGCAAAGTGGCTATGGCAAAATTTTTACTCTGAAAAAAATTCCAGATTGTTTTTTCTGCGCAAATCTCTTGCCTGCGTATTAAAAAGAGTTAATCTTTGAAATACTTGTACGTCTCAAAAAAAAACGCATATAAAATTATATGCGTTTTTTTTATATCTACTCGGTACCGAAAAACACATTTTTTGTGCTTTTCGGTACCCACTATCTAAAGCATTAAGTTTCCTATGCGCCAAGAACCTTCAACGTTGTTTGCATAATTTCAAGTTCTTCATTTGTAGGAATTACAAGTCCTGTAATTGCACTGTCTTCAGTGGTAACTGCACGTGAATAGCCAAGACGTTTATTGTTTATTTCATCATTCACTTTTGCGCCAAGGTGGCTGAAAGCTTCAAGAATGGGCTTACGGTTAATAGGAGCATTTTCTCCAATACCACCTGTAAATACAATCGCATCGATAGGACCAAGAACAGCCATGTATGCACCGATGTATTTAATAACACGGTAGTTGAAAATGTCGTTGGCAAGAGTAGCGGCTTTGTCACCTTTCTCTACCAAGTCTTCAATGTCACGCATGTCATTGCTACCGGCAATAGCAAGAAGTCCGGATTGCTTATTGAGCATGTCAGACATTTCACTTGCAGACATTCCTTCTTGTTCCATAAGGAAAAGAGGCAAGGAAGCATCGATATCACCACAGCGAGTTCCCATCAAAAGACCTTCAAGAGGTGTGAGTCCCATGGTGGTGTCAACACATTTACCGTCTTTTATAGCAGAAATGGAACAACCATTGCCAAGGTGACAACAAATACCGGTGAAGCTTTCTTTTCCAAGGAAAGAAGCAGCCGTTTTAGATACATATTTATGAGAAATACCGTGGAATCCGTAACGACGCAAAGCATATTTTTTTGCAAGTTCAGGAGAAATTGCATAGGTATATGCATACTCAGGCATGGTGGTGTGGAAACCTGTGTCAAATACCGCAACAGCCGGAACACCGGGTAAAATTTCTTCAATAACTTCAATACATGCCAAGTTTGCAGGATTGTGAAGAGGTCCTAAAGGAGCGTATTGACGAATAACGTCTTTGACAGTTTCATCAATTTTCGCTTCAACGTAATCAGGGCCGCCCAAAAGTACACGATGGCCTGTGGCATAAATAGAATCAAAGCTTGGCAATATTTTCATATCCAAAATGCGTTGCATCATATCACGGATGCCATCGCCATGGGTTGCATAAGACACTTCAAAAACGTGCTTTTCTTCTTTATCTGTATCAGGAAATACTTTGAAAATACATTTGCCTTTGGCGCTACCAATACGTTCAGCAAGCACTGACAGTATTGGAGTTTCATTCTCACAGGCAAGAATTTGAGTTTTAAAAGAGGAACTACCGGCGTTTACAACTAAAATATACTTACCTTGTAAATCTGAATTGGCTGCAGTCATTGCTTACTCCTAGTGGGGAAGTTAAAGTAAAAAGTAGTTAAGAAATACTCAACAAGTCTTATTTTTATGTCTTTGTCGAAATATTGTCAAGTAAACGATTAATGTTAGCTTTTGCTCTTTTTTTTTAATAAAAACTGTGCTTCTTGTTTTTTTTTCATAATATTTCTTACGTTTTTCGCTATATTTCTTGATTTTTAACGTTTCTTTTGTTCTAAAAATATCCCATAATCTTCTTCATATATATAACCAATAATTATATAAAATATTTATACATCATTAAATTTTAAGTATATTATAAAAAAAAATAGTTTCCCAAGTTTTACTATACTTATTAAATGGATACATTTATATTATATGCTGGCTTTTATGAATAACATGATTATAGTTGAAGGTAAGCGTATTGCACAATATCAATATGCCACATATTGTATGTATTATCAATTGGGATACAAAGTGTATATAAGTAATGATGCAAAAAATCACCCAAAACATAAGGCTAAAGTCTCAAAAATGAAAAACTGCGTAGATTTACATACCCACAGTACAGCTTCAGACGGGTCTCTCAGTCCAAGGGAACTTATTAGGCTTGCCTATAATAGCAAACTTTCTGCCATTGCTTTGACTGATCATGACACTGTGGATGGCCTCGAAGAAGCTGAACAAGCGGCCAATGAATTTGGTATAGAGTTTATACGAGGTTGTGAACTCAGTAGTAAATATAAAAACTATTGCGTACACATCGTTGGCTTGTTCTTGCCCACCGATCTTGAAAATTACCCCCGTTTTATGGAGGCCCTGACAAGCTTTCAAAATAATAGAGAATACAGAAATTGTAAAATGCTAGAAAAATTAAATAATCTTGGTATAAAAGGAAATATGCAGGATTTACAAAATATTGCCGGAGGAAATATCGTCGGCAGACCTCATTTTGCACGATTTTTGTGTGACACAAAAGTGGTACATTCTCAAGCTGAGGCCTTTGAAAAATACTTAGCAAAAGATAAGCTTGCGTATGTTCCCCGAAAAAGTGTATCCGCCCATGAAGCAGTCAGCCTTTTAAGGGATACCAAAACTTTGAGCGTTTTGGCTCATCCCAAACTTATAAATTGTGGCGAACAAGAACTGGATACTTTGGTCAAAGAATTAAAAGAACTCGGCCTAAATGCTATCGAAGCGTACCATAGCTCGCATTCTCAAAAAGACGAACGAGAACTTGTAGGACTTGCTAAAAAGTATGACCTCCTTCTCAGCGGTGGCTCGGATTTTCACGGAAGCCCCAAGCCCAAGATACAACTTGGAAGAGGTAAAGGAGGACTACGAGTACCCTACTTTATTCTTGAAAAGTTAAAGAAAATAGTGCCAAGTTAAAAGTTCATTTTTATATGATTACCCTCCACATGCCCTTCAAAGTTGAATTTTGTAGGGCTTTTTTTGTTTTTTGCTTTTAGTTTTTTTTGGGGGGCAAATTTATTGTAAAAAATTATTCCCAAAAACCATGTAAATCTAACTTTGAAGAGTTTCACCCCTCATACTCCCCACCAAAGGGACTGATTCCCTTTGGAAACCCCGTAATTTTTTTTTGCTTGCCAAAGTAAGTAAAAAAAAAATAGCTGAGGGGAGGAAATCATTTCCCCCCCAAATAAAATAAGCAAATCAAAATAATAATATCCTAACACATTATTCCAATTCTCTTTAACCCTAGAGTATGATATAATAAAAAACATACTTTTTAAAATTTGCCGTCCCACTATTAAAGTTTTTTGAGGAAAGAGGGAGGGTTTGGGAGGGGGAAAACTCCCTTTTGTACACAAAAGGGGTTTTCCCTCTCCCAATAACAAGCAAATCAAAATACCATTATCCTGAAGTAAATCCAAAGAAAAGGCTTGCAATGTCTTGTTTTATGGTATAACTTTCATCTTAGCCTAAGCCATTTTTATGTTGATTGAAGTTTTTCCAACTTTATATTCATGGAAATAACTTTTACCGACATCACTGTTCAATATATTGTTTCACGAGTGGGTTCTTATGAAAAGTGTCGCTGTTACAGAAGCTATAGGTATGACAATTTGTCATGATATTACGGAAATACAACCTGATAAATGTAAAAAAGTTGCTTTTGTCCGTGGCCATGTGGTGCGTGAAGAAGATGTGGAACATCTTTTGCGGATTGGTAAAGAAAATCTTTACATTTGGGAAGAGCATGAAGGCCTTGTCCATGAAGATGATGCCGCCTATCGTATCGCCAGAGCCATTTGTGGGAAAAATGTTGAGTTTACAGCACCTCAAGAAGGTAAAATCAATATAAAATCCACAATACAAGGTTTGCTTAAGATAAATATTCCCCTGCTTGACAGATTAAACAGCATTCCCGATGTTACCATTGCCACCTCTCACAGCATGCAAGAAGTGCACACAGGTAAAGTTGTCGCAGGCACAAGAGTAATCCCCCTAGTGGTAAGCGAAACATCGTTACAAGCAGTAGAAGAATGTTGCAAGCAAGCAGACTCTCTTTTGTCCGTTCTACCTTTCCGGTCCCTTAATATAGGGCTTGTGGTCACAGGCAGTGAAGTCTATCACGGACGCATAAAAGACGCCTTTACCCCCATTTTACAAAAGAAATTTGACGCTTGGCAGTGTAAACTTCACTCATGGCAAATAACCCCCGATGAAACCGAACATACGGTTAAAGCCATTGAAGAAGCATTGGCTGGAGGCGCACAATTTATCGCTGTCACAGGCGGGATGAGTGTCGACCCTGACGATAAAACCCCCGCAGCCATTAAACAAGTCGCCGATGAAGTCATTACCTATGGCGCACCGATTTTCCCCGGTGCCATGTTTATGCTTGCCTACAAAGGCAATGTGCCCATTGTCGGCCTGCCGGGCTGTGTGATGTACCATAAGGCAAGTATTCTCGATATTATCATGCCATGGCTTCTAGCCGGCCTTAGGGTTACCAAACACGATATTTTACGCCTCGCCCACGGTGGACTTTGCGAAAGCTGTCCCGTTTGCCACTACCCTGCTTGCTCTTTCGGTAAAGGGGCAGTCTCTATTTAGTATTTTATCCTAATACATATTTTTTCATAAACTACAAACATTAAAGGAGTTATCCGATGATTCAAAAAGTGTTTTATGTGAACGGCGTTGAAAGAAACGTATTTGCCAAAAGCGATACCCCTCTTTCCACTGTTTTGCGTGAACAACTTGGCCTCACAGGTACCAAAGTTGGTTGCGGAGAAGGCCAGTGTGGCGCATGTTCTGTTATTGTTGACGGTAAAGTGGTTCGCTCTTGTGTACTCAAAATGGGCAGATTGGCCGATAACGCACAAGTCACCACCATTGAAGGCGTCGGATGCCCCACATGCATGCATCCCGTACAAAAAGCATGGATGAAGTATGGCGCGGCCCAATGTGGTTTCTGCTCCCCCGGTTTTATCGTTTCCGCAAAAGCTCTTCTCGATACCAATTTGAACCCTAGTCGTGAAGATGTTCGTGACTGGTTCCAAAAACACCGTAACGTTTGTCGCTGTACAGGATACATTCCGCTTATTGATGCAGTTATGGCCGCCGCAGAAGTTATGCGTGGAGAAAAACCCGAATCCTCCCTTGACTTTGAAATGCCCGCCGACAAAAAAATCTGGGGCTCCAGCTACCCTCGCCCCACTGCGGCCGCAAAAGTTACAGGAACTCTCGATTACGGTGCAGACTTGGGCTTAAAACTTCCCGATAACGCATTACATGTTGCCCTTGTTCAATCCACCGTTTCCCACGCCAACATCAAAGGTATCGACACTTCCGAAGCCGAAAAAATGCCCGGCGTAGTGAAGGTTGTTACTCACAAAGATATCAAAGGTAAAAACCGCATCACAGGTCTTATCACCTTCCCATCCAACCTTGGTGATGGTTGGGATCGCCCCATTCTTTGCGATGAAAAAGTATTCCAATACGGTGACGCCATCGCCATGGTTTGTGCAAACACCTATGATGAAGCCGTAGCCGCCGCAGAAAAAGTTAAAGTCGATCTTGAACTTTTACCTGCATACATGAACCTTTTTGATGCAAAAGCTCCCGATGCCATCGAAATTCACCCAGGCACACCAAACACCTATTTCTACCAAAAACTCGCCAAAGGTGAAGACACCGCGCCTATTTTCGACAAAGCCGATGTTGTGGTTGAAGAAAGTGTGCTTTCCAGCCGTCAACCTCACATGCCCATTGAGCCCGATGTCGCCTTTGCCTACTATGACGATGAAGGCAAACTCACCATCCATTCAAAATCCATCGGTGTACACCTCCATCTTTACATGATCGCTCCGGGTCTCGGTGTTGAGCCCGAAAATATCGTTGTTGTAGCAAACCCCATGGGCGGAACTTTCGGTTATAAGTTTTCCCCCACTTCAGAGGCCCTCATCGGTGCGGCAACCATGGCCACAGGTCGTCCTTGTTTCCTCAAGTACACCTATCGTCAGCAACAACAATACACCGGTAAACGTTCACCTTTCTATATCACCACAAAATTCGCCGCCGACAAAGACGGCAAGCTCCTCGCCATGGATACTGATTATGATGTGGACCATGGCCCTTATTCAGAATTCGGCGATTTGCTCACCTTGCGCGGTGTTCAATTTATCGGTGCAGGTTATGACATCCCCAATATGAGCGGTGAAGGTCGTACCGTATGTACCAACCACGCTTGGGGTTCTGCTTTCCGTGGTTACGGTTCTCCCCAGTCCTTCCTTTCTTCCGAACTTCTTATGGACAGACTTGCTGAAAAACTCGGCATGGATCCCCTAGAGCTTCGTTATAAAAACGTTTACCGCAAAGGCGCCACCAACAACTCAGGTCAAGAGCCCGATTCTTTCGCTTTACCAGCAATGCTTGACGATTTGCGCCCAAAATACCAAGCGGCCCTTGAAAAAGCCAAAAAAGAATCCACCGACACCCATAAAAAAGGTGTTGGTCTAGCCATCGGTTCTTATGGTTGCGGTCTTGATGGCCCCGACACCGCTGAAGTATTTGTGGAAATGAACGCTGACGGCACCATCACCGTTTGCACCTCTTGGCAAGACCACGGTCAAGGTGCGGATATCGGCGCCATCGGCACTGCCCACGAAGCCCTCTTCCCCATGGGCATCGCTCCCGAAAAGCTTCGTTTCACATGGCCTAACACCCTAAAATGCCCCAACGGCGGTCCCTCAGGCGGTTCCCGTTCACAAGTCGTTATCGGTCAAGCTATCCGTGTAGCGTGTGAGGCGCTTCTTGAAGCCGCCAAAAAAGCCGACGGCACCTATATGAGCTATGCCGAAATGGTAGACGCAGGCAAAGAAGTAAAATACAACGGAAGCTACACCATCCCCGGTACCCACTGCGACGAAAACGGTCAAGGTAAACCCTTCATGGTTTATATGTATTCCGTATTTATGGCAGAAATCACCGTGGAAATCGCTACAGGTAAAGTTGCCGTTGACAAAATGACCCTCCAAGCAGACATCGGTAAAATCAACAACAAGCTTGCAGTTGACGGTCAGCTCTATGGCGGTATTGCCCAAGGTATCGGTCTTGCCCTCAGCGAAGACTTTGAAGATATCAAAAAGCACTCCACCATGATCGGTGCCGGTATTCCTTACATCAAGGACATCCCCGACAATATCGAAATCAACTACTTTGAAGAACCAAGAGAATTCGGTCCCTTCGGTGCCGCCGGTGTCGGTGAAGCTCCGCTTACCGCCGGTCACGCCGCTATCTTGAACGCCATCACTAACGCTTGTGGCGCTAAAGTAACCAGAGTTCCCGCTCGACCCGAACTCGTCTTGGAAGCTTTACAAAATAAATAGTTTAAGATTGGGATTTATTGGGGAGGGGAAAAACCTCATTTTTGACATCAAAAATGGGGTTTCCCTCTCAAATACTTTCATCTTCTAACCGTGCGAGGTCTATTATGGGATTTTTAAACGCAATCATGGGCAATGCCAGTGAAATGGGTCTTGAGGAGCTTGAAAAAGAAGTTGCGGCCTTACTTGCACCGGGCGAAAATATTACCAAGGGTTATAAGCTTGTTCGAGATTTTTTTATTTTCACCGATAAGCGCCTTCTTATGGTGGATAAACAAGGTCTTTCAGGAAAAAAAGTTTCTTATCATTCTATACCTTATAAAAATATTACACAATTCAGCATAGAAACAGGCGGGACTTTTGACATGGATGCCGACCTTAAAATCTGGGTTTCATCAAGTGGTATGTTGGAACACAAAATTTCTAAGGGTTGCGACATTCTCGATTTACAACGTGAACTTGCCAAACACATTTTAAAGTAATTAAGTATTCAGTAAAGGATACCCCATGGATCAAGAAATTTTACGAAAATTTGAAGCCTTGTGCATACAAGAAGAAGCCCCTGCCTGTCAAAGTTCCTGTCCTTTACATGTGGATGCTCGGACTTTTTTGCAGTTCATGGCAGAAAATAAAAAAGAAAAAGCCCGTCAAATTCTTGATAAATCCCTGCCTCTTTCCATGCTCACGGCCTTTTTATGCGAAGGGGAATGCCGGAAAGCATGCAGGCGTGGTGAAGTGGATCAATCCATTCAAATGCCCGGTCTTGAGAGGGCTTGTGTTTTAAACACCAAAAGTTCAAAAGTTATGGCCTTTCCTTCCACGGGCAAAAAATTTGCCCTTGTAGGCGCAGGGCTATCAAGTTTTGTTTTGGCGCATGAACTGGCTAAAAAAGGACATAATATAACTATTTTTCATAAAAATGAACTTGGTTTCGATCTCAAAACCAAGAAAATCGAAACATTTCCTCTAACAGCACTGGAGGAATGTTTATCCGTTCTAAAAACGCTCAAAGTAAAATTTCTTGAAATCCAGACTATCGACGAGCATTTTCTTGCTTCCATCACAGAGAATTTTCTCTTTGCCTATTTTGCCAAAGACGACAGTTTTATTATGGAAGCTCTAAACACCGACCACTTAGAAGATTTTAAACAGATTTTTAGCGATATTTCTCCGATAACCCTGCAAAGTAAAAATAGTCAAATTTTTATGGGTGGTTCGGAAAATCTTGAAAGCTGTATACAAAGCATTGCAGACGGAAAAAGGGTCACCCTTTCCATGGAAAGAGTCATGCAAGGAGTCGACCCCGCAACGGCTCGTGAAAAAGAAGCGCCTTATGCAACAAGACTTTATACCAACCTCGAAAATATCGAAAACCGCAGTGCCGTTGTGTTTTCTGATTCCCTTGCCCCAAGCATGGAAGAAGCCACAGAAGAAGCTAAGCGCTGTATTCATTGTTCCTGCCTTGAGTGTGTCAAGCAGTGCTCCTATTTGGCAAACTTCAAAAATTATCCGAAGCGTTATTTAAGGGAAATTTACAACAATCTTGCGTTAGTTAATGGTTACAGACAAGCCAACACCATGATTAACACCTGTACACAGTGCGGACTTTGCGCAAAAATTTGCCCCAAGAATCTTAATATGGGTGAATATGTAGATATTGCGCGTAGAGAACTGGTCAAACGCAAACACATGCCCCCTTCCGCCCATGAATTTGCCCTCGATGATATGGTGTTCAGCAATTCCGACGCAATCCAATTTATTCGCAAGCAAAAGGGCATGGAAAACACAAAAAACACTTATGTTTTCTTCCCCGGTTGTCAATTGCCCGCTGTTTTACCAAGTAAAGTTGAAAAGGCCTATTCATACCTTACTAAACATCTGCAAGGAGGCGTAACCTTTCATTTAGCATGCTGTTCCATCCCCGCAGAATGGGCGGCGAAAGAACAATATACAAAGGCGTACGTCGAACAATTTTATAAGAACTGGCTCGACATGGAAAAGCCTGTTTATATTTTTGCTTGCGCCTCTTGTTCAGATTTTTTCCGTAGAAATTGTCCAAAGATAGAACAAATAAGCCTTTGGGAAATCATGGAAAAATCCCCTCTTCCCCAAGCGTCTTTAGCACTTGACCACCCCCTCACCGTACATGATCCTTGTTCCTCAAGAGATACTCCCAATACACAAAATGCAGTCCGAGCGCTTTTGCAAAACATAAGACAAGACGTTCAAGAACTTCACTTTTCAAAGGAATTGACCAGATGTTGCGGTTACGGTGGTTTAGCGTCCAACGCAAGACAAGAAATAGCCGACACATTTTTATCAACAAGACAACAAGAGGCCGAAGCCCCCCTACTGGTCTACTGTGCCATCTGTCGTGAACGCTATCAAAAAATTAATCAAAATTCCCTTCATATTCTAGAACTTTTGTTTGCCGAACATCAAGAAAAAACGATTGAAGAAAGGCAGGCTATTTTAAAAGAAAATATGACGAAAAAGCTCTTATCCCCCATGGAAAGACAACTCAAACGACAAGCTTTCCGAGATAACTTCCTCACATCTTTCTTTGGAGAAGAAACTAAAACCATGCAAACGTCAAACCTTACACTCAATATCTCCGATGAGGTCAGCCAAAAACTTAGTCAAAGGCATATTCTTAAAGAGGATATCATCACCGTTATCCAAAAAACCAAAGATGACAACTCAGCCCTTTATAATCAAGCAACAGGTAATTACTTGGCGGCCTATCGTCCGCGCCTTGTGACCTTTTGGGTGGAATACAAAGAAGAAGCCGATGCTTCCTTTACCATTCACAACGCCTATTGCCACAGAATGGTAGTTCCCGGTATTATTACAGAAAATCAAACTTCACTTTTTGAACAAACCTGTTGTAATCAAAAGGAAAGTAATTAAAATGCGTGCAGAACTAAAAGAAATTAGCGCCGATGGCTGGCTATGCCAAAAATGCCAAGTTCCTTTGGAAAAATTACCCGTAGACATTCGTTACATGGAAAGCAATTTCCAAGTGGAACTTCCCCGCTGTCCCAAATGTGGCTTTACCTTTATCCCCGAAGATTTAGCCCTTGGCAAAATGCTGGAAGTAGAACGAATTTTAGAAGATAAGTAGATTTGGTTTATTTTTATTGTTTTGAGTTTTTTGAGGGAAATTTTTTGTAAAAAATTATTCCCCCAAACCCCCTTCAAAAAACTTTAATTTTTGAAAGTATAGCTTGTTTATTAAAAACATCACGCCACATGAAAACATTTGTTAGGTTAGCGAAACTCATATTAATACAATATACTATAATATTAAAGTTTTTATAAGATCAAACATTATAAAAGTCATACAAGCCATTATTTATAAAAGAGAATTACATATGACCGATATACAAATGCATATTTTTGAATTGGGAAGCAAGGGCTATACATGCGCACAAATTCTTATGCAAAGCGCCCTTGCACTGCAAGGAGAAGAAAATAAAAATCTTGTACGATCCATGAGTGCTTTGGCGCAAGGCATTGCAAACACAGGCAACACTTGCGGAGCCTTGACGGGTGGGCTTTGCATGCTCTCCCTTTATAGCGCAAAAGGGGATGATTTTGAACAAAGCGATCCCAAAGAAGCCCTTATGTGGGAAGAGTTGATCGAATGGTTTAATCAAGAGATTGCCAACGGGAATAACAGCTGTGACAGTATTCTGGGTATTTGCCATCATAGCGACAGCTCCGGACACAAAGAAGATGTAGATAATCGCTTGGCCATCGGCGGTTCAAAGTGTGCAAATATTATTGCCAAGGTATGGGAAAAAACATTGCAAATACTCCAATCTTATGACATTAATCCGAGTATAGAGCGACAAATAGATTAATACCCTAAACTTTATTGTCTCTCCAATATTCCCAATTAACATATCATGTCAGGAGTTTATACTATGATGACTTTAGCTATTATTTCAGGCATATTTATTGCCGTGGCTTTTTATTTAATAAGCATTTATAACTCGTTGGTGCGTTTACGCAATCAGGTACGTGAAGCGTTTTCGGGTATGGATGTTCAAATGAAAAAAAGATATGAACTTATCCCGAACTTAGTAGAAACGGTTAAAGCCTACGCTTCCCACGAAGCAAATACTTTGCAAAAAGTTATTGAAGCCAGAAATTCCGCCATGCAAGCAAAAAACATAGATGAAAAAATTCAAAGCGAATCCATGTTCACCTCAACGTTAAAATCCTTGTTTGCTCTTTCCGAAGCCTATCCCGAACTCAAAGCAAACAGCAACTTTATCGAGCTTCAAGACGAGTTATCTGAAACAGAAGATACCATTGCCATGTCCAGAAATTATTATAACGGCACCGTAAGGATGTTTAACAATAAAATGGAAGTATTCCCCAATAACCTGATTGCCACACGCTTTGGTTTTGAGCTGGAAGAATTTTTTGAATTGGATGATATGGCAGCAAGAGACGCCGTTAAAGTCGATTTCAGTTCATAAAAATCGTTTGAATTTTTGTTTTGAATTTTTGTTTATTGGGAGGGGGAAAACCCATTTTTTGAAAAAAATGGAGTTTTCCCCCTCCCAAACCCTCCCC
>CAYJHY010000025.1:0-15722 GCA_964369875.1 uncultured Mailhella sp. | reverse complement strand
TCGCACTGCGTGGCTCTGCATATCCTATGCAGGTTTTGTGAACAAAAATAAGCTGACTACTATTAAAGTTTTTTGTAAGGAAGGGGGAGGGTATGGGAGGGGGAAACCTTGCTTTTGTTCACAAAAGCGTGGTTTCCCCCTCCCAATAAAATAGTAACTCAAGCGTATTAGATAGAACCTGAGCGGAAGTGGTCGATAACGCGAGCAAGTTCTTTAGCGCTGTTTAGAAGCTCGACAACAGCTTGTTCGGCACGAACTTCGCCGGCAGCAAGTTCTTTGGTGGCCTCACTCATTTGGTTGATGTTGTCTTTCATTTCGTGAGAGCTTGCCGCTTGTTCTTCGCTTGCGGAGGCTATGGAGCGAATTTCGCTGGCGGTGCTGTCTGCCAGTTCTTCAATGTTTGAAAGGGATACTGATGCTTGATCGACTACTTGGGAGGATTTTCCGATAAAGTCGGCCGCATCACGCATGGCGGTCATGTTTGTGTGGGTACTTTTTTGAATGCTTGTTATGGCAAGGTTAACTTGCTTTGTTGCTTCCATTGTTTTTTCGGCAAGCTTTCTTACTTCGTCGGCAACCACGGCAAAACCTCTACCCGCTTCACCTGCTCTTGCTGCTTCGATGGCGGCATTGAGGGCAAGAAGGTTTGTTTGGTCGGCAATATCGCTAATAACATTCATAATAACATCAATGGACTCTGCTTGGCCACCTAAGGCTTCAAGACCTTCTCTCATGGATAAACTTTGCTGTTCAATTTCTTGCATGTTTGCAATAACGTTCAACATAAGTCTGCGACCTTGTTGAGCTTCTGAGAAGGTGTTGTCTGCAAGGCTAGCTGTTTTCACGGTGGTTTGAGCAACTTCTGTGACTACATGATTCATTTCACCCATTGACGCGTTTATTTGATTCAGACGAATGTTTTGAGAGGAGGTGAGTTGTTCTGATATCTGAACTTCATTCAGGAGTGCACTTGTTGCGCTGTTTAATCTTTCCACAACTTGGCTTATGGTGTCTGCCGCTTGAAGGATTCCTTCTCTTTTTGCAAGCTCGCCTTGCTCTTTTGCTTTTTCGGCTTCGAGGGTGGCTGCATGTGATTGCTCTAAAGCTTTTTCGGCTTCTTTAATTTTTTCGTTGGCAGTGCTAATAAGTTCTGAAAGTTTTGCAACCATTCCTAAAAGACTTTGATGCAATAAGGCAAGTTCTCCCCTGAAAAGAGAAGTGTCTTGCGGAATGGCGTCAAGATTGCCGTGGGCTACTTGATCGGAAGCATTTGCAAGTATTTCTACGGGCTTTGCTATGGTGCGTGAAAGTAGGTACGCCAAACAAGCCATGATGATGATAAGAACAATACCTGCCATTAAAATGCTTATGGTGATACCCATTGCATCGGCGAATACTTCGGCTTCTTCTTGGAGCATAATATAGCTCCAACCTGCATTATCTTTATAAACATCTAAAAGCCATTTTTTATCGTCAAGTTCAATGCTTTCAAAGGCTGCGTTGTGATTGTTCACTTGGAGGGCTTTTTGTAGATCACCGACAACATTTTGAGGAAGGTCTGTAAATTTTTTACCAATCCAGCTTTGTGTTCCGCCTACGGTACGGGCACTGATGATTTGGTTGAAGGGGTTGACCAATATCATATAGCCTGTTTTACCGATTTTGGCGGCACTTACTTGCTCGTGAAGGGTATCAAGGCTAATATCAAGTGCGGCGACACCAACCGAGCGTCCATTCTTAAGAACCGGTGTGGCTATTGTGGTTACCGTACTGCCGTCGGCAGAAAGGTAGGCTTCGGTGATGATACTTTTACCTGAGGCTTGCGCGTCAAGATACCAAGCGCGTTTGCTTGGATTAAAACCTTCGGGAAGACTTGTGTTTGGAGCTAGGGTGATGCCACCCTGATTATTTGCCACATAAACAAGCAAGTAGTTCGAAAAACTCCTGTTCATGTTTTCTAAATCACTATAGAGCAGTCTTTCGCTTTCAGGCAGAGTATTGCCATTTGTTGTAACTCCGCCTTTTTGATTAACATAGTTTGAAAGATTTTCAACTACACCCTCAAGGGATTTTGAGCTTGCAACGGATTCGGCATTTGACTTTGCTGTATCCATGAAAAGCTCTACAAAAGCACTCATTTGTGATAGTTGAGAAGAGGCAGATGTTCTAAATTGTCCTGTGAGGGCATCCTTTACCTCAACGTTAACCATACCTGTAATACCTGCTACGGTCACCACAACCGCTAAAACAATGGCCGATGTGATTTTAGATCCTATACGCATAAAAACTCCGTTAGTGAAGAACTAATGTCTTGTTAAATACCATACTTTGAAGATATATAAACATTTATGTTATGATTATCAAGCGTCACTGTGCTTGTTTATATCATATTTCTTCTTATCGGAAAATTTTTGAGATACCTTATAGGAATGAGATAATAATGGTTTTTTAGGTTGGCTAGTAATGAGTCTGCCGAGAAATGCTCTCAAAATAGATGAGTGGGGAAACATTTCTCGGCAAGAAGTATTTTAGTCTTCTCAAGTTATTTGTATTCGTTTATAATCCATTGTAACCGTGCGCACTCATATCCATGCCTTGCAATTATGTCAAAATCATCGAGTGTCATTTTTTTCAGAGTTGTCGGAAATAAGCTGGCTTTTGTTTTTTTCTCTGTAGACAACCAGGTTTCCTTATTTATTTTCTCTAAGATTTGCGGTGCAGTAGTTTTTTGAATTTGGTCTCCGATTGTTATAAGCATTCCTTTATTGGCATTTTGATTAAAATAATGTGCAAGAGAGCGAATTCTGAGCGAACGAGCTTGTTCTATTGTAATATCAATAACTCTTTTTCCTCGTGAGAAAGATAAAACAAACGGAATGCTCATTCTTTGAAAATAGGCGGAAGCATCTGAAACGATAAGGCTGTTAATTTGTGCCGATTCTTTTAATTCTTGCCTTCCGTTATCAAACAAAGGTTCAGTTCCTAAATTGTCGTATAATCCGGCATCATAAATGTGAATTTTCTTATAATCAGGCTGTATTAAACGAGCATTTTCAGCGTCCCATGTCTCTTTTTTATACCAAGAATAGGAGGCTGTTTCTATGGGAAGGGGACCTATACCGAAAGGAAAGGCCGCAGAAATAGACATCGCAGATGCAAGCAAAATTGATTTGGTTTCGGCGTAACCAAGTTCGTAATCCCCCATGGTAGCGTTTTTAATTCGAAACCTTCTGCCTGTTTCTGCAGTGGTTCCATTGAGTGACCAAATGGGCGTTTTAGAAACATCGGAACAAAGGCTTGTTATTCCCCAATCTTTATAGATAGCTTCTTCTAAAACTTTTGCGCGAGTGAAAAAATATTTCCAGTTGAGTGGGTTTAATGTTTTCATATATAACTTACTTTGCAAGCACATGGAGGTGAGCTGTTTGCGTATGAGTGGATAGACATCGTTCTCATATTGCGCTGAAGACGGGAACTCCATACCTGACAAATGATAAATAAGACCTGTCAGCAATGTACCGCCTGAAACTGTCGACAAATGAGATATCTTTTCAAGTTGTTCTTTTTCTGCTAAAAATAAAAGTACTCCGGCATGAAAAACAGAAGCACGCACGCCCCCACCCGATAATGTTAACCCGATTTTATTCATAATATCCTCGATTGAATATACGTTAAACTAAAGCCACATTTTTAACACCTAACTGATTAAGTACAATGTAGATTAAAACTGTGCGTTTTTCAAGTATTCATTATAAGAAGGGTAAACCCACCCCCTTTCCTCAAATAATTTTAATAAAGGGGGGAAGTTTTACAAAAGTATGTTGCTTAGTAATTCATATTTTTTTATTTGGGCAAAGTTGGATTGGCATAGTATTTTATAGCATTGACAGGATTTTTTTTATTGGAACTGTGCTAAATAAAAGATGTTTTTACAAATAAATACAAAGTACTCGAACGGTAGAAAAATTTATGTGTGGCTTGTCTTGATTTGTGGACGTATTTCTTTTACAAGAGCTCTTTGTTTTTATAGCCGTTTTACAAAATTAAAGTAGAAAAGGTTTTTATTTGTCGGGAGTTTTATGAAAGGCAAAGCGTTATTAGTTTTTATAATTTTTAATTTCTTAATATTTGAATTTTATGATGTTGAAATGTCGTTTTTAGCGCATCTTTTTGATTTAAGTTCAGAAGATTTTAAAAGATGGTTAGGTGTGTTTTGTTTATGTGTTGATATTATTTTGCTCACCATCATTTTCAATAAAAAACGAAAATTTAAAAAAGCAAACATTGGACGCTTTTGGAAAAACAACCGTCTCTTGCGCTCGTTACAAAAGGCTCGTTTTACAGCACAGTGTGTACATATAAGTGATGGAGATTCCATTGTTTTGATGTATAAGGGGGCGAAATTGAAAGTGCGATTATATGGAGTTGATTCCCCCGAAAAGAACCAGCCTTTTGCGGATGAATCAAAAGAGATGCTCAAAAAATATGTTAATAAAAAAATGGTTGAAGTTGAAGGTCGGGGTATGGATCAGTATGGGCGCTTGGTAGCCATTGTTAAAGTTGATAATGTTATAGTGCAAGAAGTGTTGCTCACGCAGGGGCTTACTTGGTACGCTTCTTCTTATTGTATGGAGAGTTTTTGCGATAAGTGGAAAAACAAAGAAGAAAAAGCAAGGCGCTTGAGAAAAGGTCTTTGGGCTGAAAACAATCCCAAGGCACCGTGGGTTTATAAGAAAGAAAATAAAATGGGTTCTTATGGGAAATGAAATCTATGGTAAAACTTCTTATAACTAGTTCTACAGTTGACATCTAACTTGTATTCCACTAGGGTGACGAACTGTTTAATCAATAATGATAAAGCAAAAACTAGCAGACAATAAAAGGACTGTGATGAATATTTTTTCAAAAAAATTGGTTTTGTTACCTTTAGTAGCTCTTATGCTTGTGGGTTGTGGTCAAAGTGAAACTGAACAACTCCGTGAAAGACTTCAAAAAGCAGCTGCAGCTTTTAATCAAAAGAAAGGTGGGCAAAGACTTGACATTTACACTACTATCTTTAAACTAACTGTTGCCGAAGATAAACCGCATATGGTCTATCATATCTCTGTAAACGACGTTATGCTAAAAAATCAAGGCAAAGATCCTATAGCAATTGTAGAGTCTCTTAAGGAAGTAACTACAGGTAAAGTTTGTAGCACAGCAGAAATGAAAGCTACCTTAGACCAAGGCGCAACCTACGAATATCGTTATCAAGGTGCCGGCAGTAAAATATTAGGCTCTTTTGTTGTTACGGCTGAAGATTGTAAATAGTTTATAAAAAAAGGGAGAAACTCAATAATAAAGTTTCTCCCTTTTTTTATTTTCATAAGCGAGCGCTACCCGCAGAAACTAGCCGCAGAAACTACACACGGATAAACTATGAGCAAAAAGCCATATAAAAAACTCGTTGCATCATATGTATTGCTCATATAATAATTAGAATTAAGATTTATCAGCCCACTATTGCTCATGCTTACATACGGGCTTTGCGTGGTGTTATCTTTGATAAAATACATGCCATTGAGTACTGTCACGTCTTGGGTACCGGTGGTGGAAGAATAATTTATGTTAATGTTTGCACTTTCATTATTATAGGAGTTCAATGAAGCAACCGGCTTGAATTGAGTTTACGTGAATTCCTCATTATGACAGAGAATAACGTGTGTATCTTTTTCAAAAGCCAATAACGATGCTTTTCTTTTCAGTTACGACATTTCTTGTTTTCTTGCCTGTTGTCCAAAAATATATACTTAAAGAAAGAAATAATTTGTTATTTAAATGATAAATTCTTAGCTTGACAAAAATTTCACAATACAATAGAACTGAGTTACTAGCTAGCTAAAAACAACTAGCTAAATCGTTATTATGTTTTGGAGATTCCCACATGAGTAGATTTACCATCCCAAGAGATATTTATTTCGGTAGAGGCACATTAGACGAGCTTAAAAACCTTCAAGGCAAACGTGCAATCGTTGTTGTTGGAGGCGGTTCTATGAAAAGATTTGGTTTTCTGGATCGCACGGTTAATAATTTAAAAGCCGCCGGTATGGAAGTCGAACTGTTTGAAAATGTCGAGCCGGATCCTTCGGTCGAAACCGTTATGAAAGGTGCTGAAGCAATGATAAAATTCCAACCCGATTGGATTGTATCCATCGGTGGCGGTAGCCCAATTGATGCGGCTAAAGCCATGTGGGCATTTTATGAATATCCGGAAACGACGTTTGAACAACTGACTGTTCCCTTCTCTTTTCCCACACTGAGAACTAAAGCACGCTTTGTTGCAATTCCATCAACATCTGGCACAGCAACTGAAGTGACAGCATTTTCAGTTATCACCGACTACGCAAAAGGTGTTAAATACCCTCTTGCTGATTACAATATCACACCCGATATGGCCATTATCGATCCCGATATCGCAGAAACTATGCCGACCACACTTGTTGCACACACCGGTATGGATGCTCTTACCCACGCTATTGAAGCCTATGTATCCACCGTCGCTAACGATTTCACTGATGGTCTTGCTATCAAAGCTATTCAGATGGTAGTTGCAAACTTGAAAAAATCCTTCGATGGTGACAAGGATGCAAAAGAAAAAATGCACAATGCACAGGCTCTTGCGGGTATGGCGTTTTCAAATGCAATCTTAGGTATTGTACACTCAATGGCGCATAAAACCGGCGCTGTTTTTTCCACCGGTCATATCCCTCACGGTTGCGCAAATGCAATCTATCTTCCTTTTTCTATTCATTATAACAAAAAAGATGCACGTGCGATGAGCCGCTATGCTGAGATAGCCAATGCCATCGGAATTTATGGCAAGGACGAGGCTGATAGCGTAACTATGCTGTGCAAAATGATAGACGATATGAACACAGCACTAGAAATCCCTCATACCCTCCAAGAGTTCGGAATCGATGAAACAGAATTTTTAGAAAAACTTCCAGTATTTGCTCCATTGGCAGTAGGCGATGCGTGCACGGGCACAAATCCACGTTCTATTAACGATGCACAAATGGCAGAGCTTTTTAAATGTTGCTATTACGGAACAGAGGTAAACATATAATCCCTCATATTTCATACAGCTAGAGCATATCCAGTAAATACTAAGCTGATGTCCTCATGGATATGCTCTAAAGACACAAAACTCTTGGGGAGAATTTAGTTTATCCCCAAATCCTCACATCTCGCATTCGCATACGCTAATACGAGATGTGTTTTTTGTTATTATAGAAAATGGAGGGGTTGCTCAAGAAATAACGTAATTATTAGGTGTATACATAAAAATATAAGTATAAAGATATAAGTATGTTTATACGTGTATGTTTGTATAAATATGTTTATCCTTCTAACGATTTGAACTAATAGT
This sequence comes from uncultured Mailhella sp., assembly GCA_964369875.1. Taxonomy (GTDB): domain Bacteria; phylum Desulfobacterota; class Desulfovibrionia; order Desulfovibrionales; family Desulfovibrionaceae; genus Taurinivorans. Next base: position 8,314 of record CAYJHY010000025.1, on the reverse strand, counting down.
CTTTATTGATTGTTGCAAAGTCGTTTGTGCTTAGTTGAGGCTATAAAAGCACTTTTTCAGCATCAGTTAACGCGTAAACCCAGCTCATTTTTTACATTCACGGCAACAGACACGCATGTTTTTGATATCGAAGGGTATTAACAATTATATTATTTATCCCCTGATAGAGCAGTTCTTCAATAATATAAATTTGCTTATCTGCAATGCAATGTATATTGAGGCTGACAGCTTTTGCATGAGAAGAGTTTTCCACTGTTAGCGCTATATTTCTAACGGCTTGTAAGGCTGATACGCATACATACTTATCATGCAAAATATCGCTTTCAATTCGAGATAACGGTAAAATATCATTGACTAAATCTGATAGTCGTTTCACTTCCGCTCTTATAATACGAGTATACTTGGGAACATCCGTAAATATTCCGTGTTCAAGACCTTCCGCAAAGACTTGAATGTTTGTAAGGGGGGGGCGTAGTTCATGCGAGGCATTTTGGAAAAAAGATTTTTGCGCTTGAGCATGGTCGTAGCCATTTTTACTTATCGTATTGATTTTCTCTGAAAGGATTTTTCTTGTTCAAGATAAAAGCTAGCTCTTGATTTTAGGCGTCTCCAGAGCTGCTACCCTAAAGGTATAAGCATTGCTGGGATGAACTACGTTTTCATATTCCGTTGTTTTTCTTGATCAACGTGTTCATTATGGTAATGCCGACGCAAAATTATATGATTATCTCTAGTTTTAGGTACTGTAAAAATAATTTAATCAAGGATTATTCTTTCGGACTCAAGAGTTATGAGTTCATTTTGATAATCTGCTATATTTGGATAAGATGTTGAGAGTTTTTTTGCAAGTATAATTGCTTCATCAAGATATTCTTTTGATTTTTCAGGCTTTGTTTCAATATAAAACATTGCTAAATCATAAAGAATAAGATAAATATCACGATAATAATCAACATCGTCTTTATGTTCGTCAGAAAGTTCATAAGCGAATTGTAAACTTTCTTCATATAGTTTAAGAACAGCGTCAGATGTAAACCCTTCAGAATAAGCCGTGAATAAGGTTAGGGTTTCGTAAGCAACAAAAATGCTTAGTTTCCAATTTGGGAGGGTATCAGAAACTTTTCTTAGTTGTTTCAATATGTCAATTGCTTCAACCAGTGCTACTTTGGAAGCATTTGACTTTTCAGTGTACTCAAGTGTTTTACTGTATATAATTAATAAACGAGCTAGCTTATAATATGTGTTGTAGCTTTCAGTATTTTTTTGAAGAATATTACGCTCTATTTCTATTAAATTTTTTGATTCTAACTTCATATCATTTAAATACATATAATCAAACTCTATAGGATCAGATGAGCGTAATTCATAATTTAAGTCGTGTGTAAGGAGGGTATTTGTCATATATAGTGCATGAGATATCATTGAGTAACTTGAGGAATCGCCCACTATCCCGTGTAAGCCAAATGGGGTTATTTCATTTCTAAGGTTATCCAAATATATTAGTCGTCGCATACTTTCTTCTTTATGAATTACAGTATTAGTATAAAATCTATCTATTTGCGCAAGAGCGTCTTCCATCAAACTAAGTTCGTCAATCTCTCTTAGCTTGGTGGATAAATCGAATAACATGAAAGAAACTAAATTTTCAGCTATATTTCTAGATTTTTCTGATTCAGTATATCTATGATAAGAATAAAATCCAAGAAAGGTTGACACAAATAAAAGAATGCTGAGAGTTGCTACAAAAAATTTTAATCGTCTTTTATTTCTATTAGCTAACTTTCGTGATGCTTTTATGAATTTAATATATTGATCTTCAAAATGTTCGTTATAATTTTTCAGTAGAAATTCTGCATCTTGTAGTGCTTTACCTGCTCGTAAAAGATATTCTTTACTTTTATTTTCACCTTCCCAAAGAGTGAACTCTGACATAAAACGAGCTTTAAGAGTTAAATATTCATCTTCAGACTTTAACCAGCTCCCTAATGTTTCCCAGCTAGTGAATAAAATTTCATGCGCAATATGAACATAAATTTTTTCACCATCATCACTTATAACAAATAGACGTGCGTCTACAAATAGATTCACTAACTCTATCGCGTAGATATTATTATCGATTGTAGGGAAATTATATTCCAAAGTATCGTTTATAACATGTTCATACTTGCTTCTTAATGCTTTTTTCTTTGAATAAGTTCCATTTGGTTGCTTGATGACTAAGTATCTCATTATTAATGAAAAAGTCTTATCACTGATTTTATCTCCATGCTTCTTCGTAAAAGTAGACATCACCTCATCAGCTTTTTTAGCTAATGCACCTAAAAGCCCTCCTATTTTAAAGTAATTTTTATAGGTAAAAATAACTTGCTGGTTATTGACAACTTCATTTGTCGTACATACGTAAAGTTCGCTTAACATAAATTCCAAAATAGGCAATATTGTCGAATCACTAGAAGCTTCTAAAACTTTTGTCATAATAAAATCATTGAGTTTTGTACCTTTTTCAACCCTATTTCCATTCTCATCTTTTTCATCGCCACTACTCACTTCAAAGGTCACACCAGCCACTTTTGCGGGTTCAGATATAATACTTGCAAGAGTATCTATAGGTGGTGATGCAAGATGAAAATAGCCGAGCCCGTCTTTCAAGTCTAATAAGTCAGGAAAATGTTCGCAATTAGCTAAACAATCAGATCTTATTGACCCAATAACAACGACTGCACCACTTTTTACCAGATAGGATAACGCTTTAAAAAAAGCTTGTTTTTCTTTAAAAGAAATTTCTTTAAGGGTAAAGAATTCTTCTAACTGATCAATTACCAAGCACAGGCGTATAGATAGGTTTTCAGAGTTGGTAAATAATTGCGTTTGTTCTGTAGTAAGTGTATCTAAACAGCTTGTTATGTTACCTACGAATATATCAATTGACTCTCGTATAATTCCGCTGAGAGTAGAAAGGGGTACTCTATCAGTTAATAATTCAGGTAAGGCAGAGGGTAAATTTAAATGAGTTTGAGAACCATAACTTCCAGTATTATTAAATATTCGCTTTTTTGTGAAAGCAGATGCTAACACATCTGCAAAATCTTTTTCTCCATCACGTATTTCTGAGGGGCGTAGTTCTGCATAACGCCAAGAAGAATGCGGACACAACAATAAAGGAAGAAGTCCTGCTCGTAACAAAGAGCTCTTTCCTACACCACTACTACCACCAATAAGCAAAAAAGGTTTACCTTTTGTTATCTGTTCTTGTATACGTTCATAAAGTATCTCGCTATCATTTTTGCGTCCATAAAAAATAGGTGCATGCTTATAGTCAAAAGCTGATAACCCCATATATGGATTATCGCACCACGTTTTTTTTATGGCACTTTTAAATTCATCGGTAAGGAAATTATTTAAAACTTTTCTAATTTGATTTGTAATAACTTTTCGAAAATGGTACTCATCGGTAAATTGATTAACTGCAGAAATATAGACCCCCGGATTATTAGAATCCATTAGGTGTGTATTGCAAAAATTTATAAGTAATTTATATTGTTCTAAGGATTCTATTGTTTCACTGTTTCTTTCAAAGGATAAATTTGAGGTTTTTATAAAAAGTAAAATCCTAGGAGTTTCTTTTGCTATGTAGTTATTTATAGCTAGTTCAAACTCATACTCTGTTCCGGAAAGATAAGCTGTTCCATCTTTTTTTTTATATTTTTCCGGGTGTAATGGTGTGCCCATTCTTTGTCCTAGAATGCACAAAAAAACATCAAATATTGAAGGATCCTTAACTTGCTCTTGGTAATCTTTTCCGGCTTCTTTAAGTTCGTTTTCCCAGAAGAAAGGATCCAAAATGAGTTTGTTTGAATACTCAGTTTGCTGTAAATGCTGAAGTACTTCATTTGTAATTTCACGTTCACGTTTAACATCACCCGGTGATGAAATGAAAAAACTAACGACAGGTAAAGAAGATCTAGATTGTACTAAGATTTTATCACCCAAGTAAGAATTATTGTTTGTGAAATTCATAGTGTTTTACTCCATAATAAAAATGAAAGCTATATATTTTAGTAATGAGAACTGGTCTATTCTTGGAACAGTTGCTCCATGCCGATGAAGTAATCGAATAATCTCGGATCCATATTGCAAGGCGAGGTAATTACCGAATCCTTTAGACCTGTTGTATAGCAAAGTATCAATAGCATTATATATAAAAAGAGCTTTTTTATCTGCTTCAGCACCGTTTTCTAGAAGTAATTCTACCAATTCATAGGTTCCGTCAGAGGCAGCTATCATTAAAGGTGTTAACCCGTATTTATTTGCTTGGTTTACATCTGCACCTTTTTTTATTAAAAAATCAGCAACTTCTAACATTTCAATTTCAAACATCCCGTTTTCACAAACCGATAGAAGAGGAGTCATCTCGCTTTCATCAGTAGCATTGATGTTAGCTCCATACTCTAAAAGCAGATCTATGAGTTCATAATCTTGCATTATACAAGCAAAAGTAAGTAATGAACGTTCTTTTTCAGAGATCTTATCAGGATTTGCCCCATGTTGTAAAAGAAGTTTAATGATTTTGAATTGTTGAGTGCTTTCTTTGTGGTTATATTTAGCTAATATATCATAAAAAAATGACTTTCTGTCTTTATCATTTAATTGAGGATTTGCACCGTAGTCTAAAAGTAGTTTTACAAAATTAAGCTGCTGCAACTTAATTGCATGGAACAATAATGAATGACCATCACTGAGTTTAATCTCTTCATTTGCCCCTTCTTCCAAAAGATATTTTGCAATTTGTATATTATTATTTTTTAAAGCAAAGGCAAGCGGCGTATCTCCACTTTTGTTTTTTTGTTCAATATCAGCTTTATTTTCAATAATCATTTTAACCAAATCAAGATTTTCTTGATTTATAGCATCTATCAAAAGAGTATTTCCATTACTGTCAAGGGCTGAAATGTCAACATTTTTATCTCCTATTAAAAACCTGAAAAGTGTACTATGTCCCGTCCATGAGTAAAAAGGCTCCGCTCCATACGCTAAAAGTGTTTCTACAATATCTATGTGTTTTAGTCTTGAAGCATGCATGAGAGCGGTTTCACCTTTCTTATTCTTTTGATTAACCTTCACTCCTTTATCTAAAAGAAATTTAACTATTTCTTTTGACCCTACCATAGCAGCATACATCAGTGGAGTATCACCGTCTTTGTCACACTCTTCAAAAACAAGCTCATCACTAGCAATCATTTTCACAACGTCTAATGAACTGCTTGCGATTGCATAAAGTAACGTTGTAGTATTATAATTATCTTTTCCTTTTATTTTAGCTCCAGCATCCAAAAGTAACTTAACTATTTCTGGAGAAGCTTTTGAAGATGCGGACATTAAAGCAGTAGTACCGTAACTATTACTTTGATTAAAATCTATTCCAAAATCTAAGAGTAGTTTTATAATTTTCGAAGAATTGTTTTCAATAGCTAAATCCAACAGAGTAATTTCTTTAGAATTATGTGAATTAACATTCGCGCCTGACGATAAAAGTAGCTTACTTATGTCAAAATTGTTTTTTTGTGTTGCAATAAATAACGCATCATCGCCGTAATTATTTTTTATATTTAAGTCAGCACCATGTTGAAGTAGAATTTCAATTAAAGGTAAGTTATTATTTCTAACTGCATTTATGAGTACAGTTTCATTATTCTCATCGACTGCATTGATATTACTTGTATATGGTATTAATAGTCTAACAGTTTTTAAACTTTTCTCATTCTTCCACATGTCTTTCCAAAGACCTAATTGCTCATTCGTATAAACAATTGCATTTTGAGTGTCATAAGAAAGTAATAAGGAAATTAGTTCTAAGTTCTCTGACTCAATAGCTTTTATAAAGGGAGTTGAAGAGTAATCTGTTTTTTTATGAATTGCAGCACCTTTTTCTAGTAAAAATTTAATAGTATCTTTAGCAAGTATGAAAGATTCTGAACTATGAGATAAGCTTTGGCAAACTAGGTAAAGCGTTGTTTCACCGTTCTTATTTTGAATATCCACAGGAACGCCGTTTAAGAAAAAAAGCTTAATAGCGTTATATTTTTTGCTATTAAGTGCACGAAAAAACGTTTGAATTTTTTTGCCAATATTTTTCTCATCTAACGAAGAGCTTGCAGTAAGTATGTAGCTTATTAGTTCGTAATTATCTTTTTCAATTGCTAAATCAAGTATGTTTTGCCCGTCTTCACTTTCTATATAAGGGTTTGCTCCATGCTCTATAAGTAGTTTTATAATATTATTATCTTGAATATCACTCTTTTTAGCTAGATTAAAAAGTATTGTTTTACTGTCATTATCTGTACTATTGATATTTATACCCGATTTAATTAATAGCTCTATCATTGAAATATTGCGCGAATCAATAGCATACCTTAGCACCGTATCTCCATTAATTCTTGTTATGTTCATATCAGCATTTTTTTCAATAAATAGCCTAACAAGATTAAAATTTTCTTTTTCAACTGCAATCATTAGTGGTGTTTTAGTATTGTGGTGAATATTGATATTTGCTCCACTGTTTAAAAGAAGCTTTACCATATCTTCATATTCGTATGTCGTTGCAACGATCAGGGGAGAGAATCCATAAATGTCTTTTGCGTTTATATTTGCACCATTTTCAATTAGTAGTTTAGCAATCTCTAAATCATTATAATAAGTTGCTAGGATGAGTGCGGTTACTCTATTATAGTATTGAGAGTTTGCACTAGCTCCATTCATAAGCAGTTCATTTACAGCACGATAATCTCTACCTTTGACAGATTCAAGTAGTGCATTTGCATGAGTTAAAAAGGGGGTGAAGCAATAAATAACTATAAAAAATATATATATTTTTTTCATGTTAGTTCACTTTTAGTAACGTATTATTGTAAGTGGTTATACTTAATTTCAAATATGGCTATATTAAGAATTTGAAGTTTAGCAAGATATATCAAATTCTTTAGAACAAATCAAGTTATTATAAGTGAAATATTAGAATTACATCTATAAGTTTTTGACTTCACACTGTAATGCTTTTTTTCACCATTCATCATTTACGATTTATTCATGGTTTTTAATGCAGAAATAGCTTAGCTTCTATAAGTTCACCGTGAACCTATTTTGAATAAATTGTTTGGAGTTGAATGTTATTCGTATATTTTTTTGTGTTTTTAACGGAAACTTGTAAAGGGTAGAATGTTGAACACAAGATAAAGAATAAATTAGAAAAGTAGATAGCTTTCTTATTTTAAATGAATGAAAAATGGTCTTTTAGTTCAAAATAATTTACTTTGCTTTAAAATATAGAATGGCATATATTTTATACTATAACTTGTTTTGACTTTGATAAAAAGCAAAAAACATATCGATATTTACTTCGGCACGTTGCGCAACCGCACAAACCATACTTAATGCGGTCATAACATTGGGATCTTGCTCCCCTCGTTCCACCTTCTGGATATTACGAATGCTATAGCTTGTAAATTCGCTCACTTTTTGTTGGGTGACCTTATGCATAACCCTAAATTCTCGAAAAAGGAGGCCAAAAAGACTTTTTGTAGTGGATAAATCCTTGTTTTCGAGTTTTAGACGTGCATTTTCAAGAAACATCTTTTCAAGGTCGTGAGAATGGTTCGTATGACTGCTTGGGGCAAACAAATTTTGCGAGATGGCAAGATCTTTGAAAAAATTCACAACGTCTAAATCAAGGCTGTACACAAGCCTCATTGCAGAAGCAATGCTCGGAACAACGCTTCCTTTTTCAATATTGCTGAGTAAAGACGGGTAGGTGCCTGCTTGTATGGCTAACCTACCGGATGCAATGCCTTTTTGTTTTCTTGCGTTTGTGAGTGCAGAACCAAATGAGGAGGCATTCGCGAGTTTATGATTTTGGTCAAAATTATCATTCATAAATTTAAATATGAAATAATAATCAAGTTTTCGCTAGACGAAGAATTTATATTAATATATACGACGTTAATTTAAAAATAATTATTATCAAAGGAAACAAGAGTTATGAAAAAAAACAAACATTATTGGTTGGTTAGTGTGGTTCTATTGTTGTCTTCTATTTTTGCTTGGGGACAGGAAGCTATGGCGCAAAATCTAACAAATCCTTCATTCAGTAAGGCTAAGCGCCTACTGGAGGAAAAGGTCTATTTAGAAAATAGCGAACGCCAAACCATTTACTGTGGGGCACAGTTCTATAAAGATAAAGCCATTGCGCTTCCCACAGGTTTTAGCACGCAAAAGCACAAAAAACGGGCAAATAGAATTGAGTGGGAGCATGTTGTCCCAG
>CAYJHY010000024.1:0-16052 GCA_964369875.1 uncultured Mailhella sp. | reverse complement strand
GCACTTGGAAGATGTACGAGCTGATGCGGATTTAAGTAATTACATTCTCTAGATACGGGATCTCATTTGAGGGGTTTCACCCCTCATGCTCCCCACCAAAGGGAATGATTCCCTTTGGAAACCCCGTATTTCCTTTTACTTGCCAAAGCAAGTAAAAGGAAAAAAACTGAGGGGGTTTGGGGGAAATCATTTCCCCCAAAAAAAGAAAAATAAACAAATTAGGGGGAAATCATTTCCCCCAAAAAAAGAAAATAAATAAATTAGATTGACGTGAGATTAAACAACTTCTGAACTCTGAACAGGGAGGCTATCTTGAATCAAGGTGACGTTATCAAAATAAAGCTACACGGAATGAGTCAAGACGGAAGAGCGGTGGGTCGCTTGGAAAGCGGCATGACGGTTTTTGTCCAAGGGGGACTCCTGGGGCAGACAGTGGAAGCCACAATCACGGGTGTAAAAAAACGTCTTGCGGACGCCGTTTTAACCAAAGTTATTGAACAATCTCCCTTTCAGGTTCCATCAGCTTGCAAACATAGCCAAACTTGCGGTGGCTGTGGATGGATGGAGCTTGACTATGAAAAACAGCTTGCTGAAAAAACCTTACAAGTTCAAAACGCCCTTGTAAGAATTGGGCAATTTAAAGCCTTTAATGATAAATGGGAACACAAGATTTTACCGATTATTTCCCCATATAATATTGAAAATAACAGTGATAATCCTAATAAGTTTTTATTGGAATATCGTAATAAAATGGAATTTGCCTTTAGTGTTATTTGTTCAACATCCAAAGATCCGGATAAATCCTGTTCCACAAAAATAGGGTTAAAAAAACGTTATAGTCATGAGATTGTAGAAGTTTCAGACTGTAAGATGCAAGCCCCTCTTTCCATGCAGATTGTTAATGCCGTTCGAGCATATTGTAACAACAAAGACTTGCCTTTTTTAAGGTATTTGGTTATTCGCACCCCAAGCACCGAACAAAACACAGTGGAACTTATCACATGGCCGTTGCAAAAGAATAAAATTCATGCCCAGTCAGAAATTTCTGCTATGGAAGATTTGGCAAAAATAATTATGGATCTCCCTAAAGTCCAAGGAGTATTGCACAGCGTACGCACCCAAACCAGCGATATTGCCTACGGGGAAAGACTGGTTAAAACATGGGGAAACACCAAACTCAATGAAAAATTGTGCCTCCCCATTTGGCAAAACCAAAATGATGACAATGAAGCATCATCAGCAAACCCAATTTGCAAAACTTTTGATTTAGGAAATAAAGCCTTTTTCCAAATAAACACAAAAATGACAGAACTTCTCTACTCTGTTGTGTACGCCTTTGCAACCCATGTTTTGACAGAGGAGAATAACGTTATCTGGGACGTCTACGGGGGTGTTGGTTCCATTGGTCTGAGTCTTGCTGAACTTGCCGTAAGCAATAAGGATTCCTCGTGGTCATTTTTATCTTTAGATAAGAAAAAAATGAATAAACTTTGCGACGTAAAACAAGAAAAAAAGAAGAAAAAAGCGGATCAACCTTTTTTACTTGAGATTGAATCGGTAGCCTCCGCTATACAACTCGCCAAAAAAAATGCATGCCAGTATGATTTCTGTGCTTTTGAAACGGCAGATGCAAAAACACTTAAAAAATGCTTTAAGAAGTATCCTGAACCTAGCCTTATTGTTTTTGACCCTCCTCGCCAAGGAGTGGACGAACAAGCGCTTAAAGCACTCCTTAATAATGACGTTCCCTCTGTGATAATGGTTTCTTGCAATCCTACTACCCTTGCCAGAGATTTACAAGTTTTGGGCGACAAATATCATATTTGCGCGGTTCAACCTGTTGACCTTTTTCCCCACACACCACATGTGGAAGTAGTCGTTTTGCTGACGCAAAAAAAATAATATTATTTGAGATTTTTTACATTTTAGCAAGAAAAACCAAAGGTGTGATAAACTCTGACAAAACATCCCCACAAAGAAAAAGCTTATGCCAATCCTTGAAGGGATGTTTTTATATTTTGCAATTTTGTTTCAATAAACTTTAAGGAAAAATACTACTATTTTCCTGTTTAGTAGTCAAAATAACTACAAAATAAAAGGTAACACCCGCAATCATAAGAGAAGGCACAATAGCATTTATCTTATAGGGAAGCACAGGGTTAATAATGAAAAAAACGTATGATGCCAAACCACAAATCATTGAAGTTATCGCTCCCTTTGCGTTTGCTTTTTTCCAGTAAAGGCCAAATATAAAAGGAAACAAAAAAACTGCTTCCAGCCCGCCAAAAGCGAAAAGGTTAATCCACACAAGTAAGTCAGGTGGATTCAATGCCGCTAAAAATACGCACATCCCAAGCAATATAGTAACAAGGAATGAAGACAAACGTATTTTCTTCTCTTGCATTTGTGCAATATCACCTTTTAATACAAAATGAATATATAAGTCCTTTATAATAGCTGCAGAAGCGAGTAAAAGCATGGTATCCACGGTTGACATAATTGCGGCCATTGGCCCTGCGATGAAAACACCTGCCCAAAAGGGTGAAAAAAGTTCAAGAGTCAGGGTTGGAATAATTAAATCTCCGCTTTTAAGATTCGGAAATATCACACGCCCAAAAGCTCCACACAAATGAAGAGAAAGCAAAAGAAAACCAATCACAATTGTCCCAATAAGCATAGCTTGTTGTAATGATTTAGTATCTTTAAAAGCCAAGCATTTTTGGACGGTCTGAGGCAAACCAAGAATTCCAAGCCCTACAAGAACCCAAAATGACATCATCATGGGAATTGGAACAGCATTATTAGGCCCATAAGGACTTATCAATCCAGGATCTATTTCCCTTAATGAAACCACAGCATTCTCTACCCCGCCGGTTGTTTGCAACACAACAAAGAGCAAGGCAAATGCCGCAATCATCATCACTATTCCCTGCAGGGTATCTGTAATGGCAACAGCCCTAAACCCACCTATTGAGGTGTAGATTATAACAGTCAGCGCAAAAAGTATAAGCCCAGTTTCATAACTATGCCCTGTAACAGATTGAAAAAGACGAGCTCCGCCTATAAATTGTGCAAGCATAGCTGCCATAAAAAAAATCACCAACGATAACGAAGCAATAAGTACGACCGCTGATGAATTATATCTTTTATAAAGATAATCTGTAAGGGTAACGCACTTTAACTCACGGGTAACCTTTGCAAATCTGGAACCGAGCACACCGAGCGTAAGAAACGTTGTAGGAACTTGAATCATAGCCAGTAAAACCCAACTCAAGCCAAGCGTATACGCAACGCCGGGGCCACCGACAAAAGAAGAGGCCGAAGCATAGGAAGCTGTAACAGCCATAGCAAGCACGAACCCGCCAAGGGAACGACTTCCTAAAAAATATTCTTCCAAAAAACTTGATTTACCTGATAATTGGGCTTCTTTACTTGCCTTTCTGGAGTAAAAAGCAATCAGGAGGGATATGCATAAATACACTATAATAGGGAGCAAGACGTCATTCATTATTTTGCTCCATCATTTTTAGAAAATACTTTTCTTATTAAGACGTATACCGCAATACAACAAAGAGGATATGCCACAACACAGGAAAAGAAAAACCATGCGGGAAAACCGAAAATAAGCGTATACTCATTGGGATCACCGCTACCTAAAAAATAGGCAAAGCAAACAGACCATAAAAAATACAACACATAAACCAGAAGAGTAGATTTTGCTTCTTTTTTGGAGTTGTCAAGTTCATTCATTATAATTACCTCCGTTGAGATAATAATTTTTTTTCAGATAAAATCAATCTTTATTTATTGCAAAAAAAATCAAATCTCACGTTATTCCAACTTGTTACTTTTTAATTATGAAAAACCTTTTTTGTGAATAAAAAGTGTTTTTCCACTCCTAAAATACGGATACCTCCTCCCCTTTTCCCAAAAACCTCTAGTATATGCAAATACAACATAGAAAACAGCACACTGCCAAGAAGAAACGACACAAACAATTGTAAAACCCAAAAAGAATCTTTAGAATCAACAAATTTGCATCTTGCAACAACTTGTGTTACAGTGTAATATAAGTTATACTGTTTATGTATTTTGCAAACTCCTTAAATAGATTGTGACTCGTCGTTTTTTGGTCCAGTGCTCCGTTTATTTGTTTGTTTCAAAATTCGTATTTTAAGGAGTACAATTTTATGCAACCAATTTCATTTTTTATATTAGCATATCTGCATTCTTTTGCCTGTGTGATGTTGGGAAAAAGATATTTGCAGAATGAGCGATTTCATGCAAGTTTAAAATATTTTATACCGGTCATTAATGTATACTTGATAAATATTGCTATTCAGTACTTTTATACTCATTCTGTGCTTGTTTACACGATAGCTTCTTTTGTATTTTTACTGGAAGTGCTGATTCTTTTCAAAGATCGATTCATGGGACTAATAGGCTTTACACTTGGGCCACTGATGCATTTTTTTGTACTGCGTGCTGCAACATCCGGCATACACTCTTTATATTCAAAAACACCACTGTACGAAATTTACAATAATAATGAATTAATAGTTATAGATGCACAACTTTCGTTTGCTGTACACATAGTGGTTATAATAACATTTATGATCTTTTTTCCTGTAAATGCAACAAAGAAAATTATTAAAAATAACTTCTTAGTCAAAGCATTAAATGCTTTAATGCTTTTGCTGGTTATATATTTGATTTATAATTCATATATCTTATGTTTGCCTGTTGACAGTATTCCCTCTATTATTAATGTGTCAACAATAGGATTATACTTATTATTAATTTTTTATGTCGCGGCGATATTCCTTTTATTTTTGGTTTCTAACGAGGCATACGATACTCTTATCTTAGAATTAGAGAAAAAAGTGGATACCGATACATTAACCGGTCTTTATAATAAATTAGGCTTTGTAAAAAGAGTTTCGCAACACCTTGAAACACATCAAAGCGGTGCAATGCTTGTGATAGATCTTGATAACTTTAAACTCATTAATGATAACTTTGGCCACCTGAAAGGAGACGAACTTCTTCACTCGTTTGCAAAACTCTTGGAAGAACAACTTAGACCATTAGATATATTGGGTCGTTTTGGTGGGGATGAATTTGTGATTTTTTTAAGACAAGGTTGTAGCGAAAATAGAATTGCAGACATTTTTCAAAGGCTAAGAAACAACTTACAAGGAACATATATAACAGACAGTGGTGACGAAATCAAAGTATCAATCTCTTTGGGGGTTGCGAACTACTCAAAAGAAATTAACACCTATGAAAAGCTGTTTAAAGCTGCTGATGAAGCGCTATACTTAGCAAAAAGAAAGGGCAAGGACACCTTTGAGATTCATAACAATTGATGTTTAAAGGAAAGGGAGTGGGCTTTTCCCACTCCCAAGAATAATCAAATATTTGGTTTTTTAAATCCTAGATCCCACGTAAGCTTTAATACTTTAGTAGTTTCTTTCAATTCCTCACGATTAGTATCGAAAAAACTCAAATTACAAACAACATGCTATCGTTTGGATTAAGGCTGAGATTGTTCTAAATACAGTTTATTTACTGATGTTAAAACATATGATTCACCATTATCTTCAATCAGTGCACGGACTTCTGCTTCGTTGTTACCACTTAGACCAAGTGCAATGCTTGGTACTTGCAAGGTAAAGCCATTATTGGCACTAAAGGTGATTATGTACTGATAATTATCAGTTTGGCTTATTGTAGGCTCAGACCAAAAGTTTTTATTTACATACAGTGTGTGATCGCTATGCCTTAAACCTAAAGCCTCATATTCTTCATCGGAACTAATCTTGAAATTTTCACTATATGTATAAATTGCAGGACTTATTTGAGGTTCTACAAGCGTTCCACCAGCAAGAAAAACAGGGTTTATTCCTCCTGTATATTGAGCCTGCACATTCTTGCCTAAAACGATTGCAGACTGATTTTCCATACTGACAATATGGTAAGGTACTGTATTTATAGTCTCATTTTCAAAAAACACAAACGCAGCTTTATTGGTAAAACTAAATAAAATTTGCTCAATCCCTAAGCTTTGTGGGGGATTAAAATTACTAATTTCATTTTTTCCCCCGACAAAATCGAAATGAATGGCATCGATTTGCGTTTCTCCATCAAAATAAAGAGTATTACTAAATATACTCGATTCATGATGAAAGGTTGTACTATCAAAAAACACTTTACTATTATAAACATCGCTATTTTCAGCATATTCATAGTTAAACGTGCCTATATAACTATCTTCGATACGAGTTATTAAGTTTCCGGCAAGCTCAATAATAAGCTGACTGGAGTTCACGTTTAAAATCTCTATTTGGTCACTCCCTGTACCCATTTTTATCCAGACATCAGGGGTAAGTAAACCGGAAACATCTCCATACGATAACAGAGTGCTGTGCTCATTTAAGTTCGCAAGGGTAAGTATATCATCGCCTTCGCCAAGGTCTATAACTATTTCTAAATCTTCCTCTAGATTTACTAAGTCAGCATACGCAACGGTTGCCAGATTGCCGGATAAATTAACTTTATCATTACCTTGAAGTGTTGATAAAGTAAGCATTCCTGTCTCGGCACTCACAGTGGTTCCGATATTGATAATGTCATCTTTTATACCCGTTGTCACACCTGCAGCACTTAGACTGTTACCTGTAATATTTACGAAATAAGGAATTTCTTCAGATAGAATTTCTGTTGTTGTCAAGTTGTGATAGTTTTTAATGACTGTCTCATCATAGTCTTCTAGAGTATTCCATTCCCCTTGTTCTTCGGCAGAAGTTGGGATTGAACCGCTCAGTGTCGGAGAAATACTGTCAATTTTATTTTCCATCTCTTGTAGAGTAAAGGTCTCGGGAGGAGTTAACGTTTCTTTTTCAAGAACTGTCAACTGTAAAGGTTCTGTGAGTATTTGTTCTGATGTTTGGTTCTCAACAATAAGCGTGTGAGCGGCATCGATGTAAAAAGTTGCAAAAGTTTCCACAGCATCATAAACACTGGCAAAAAATTCTGTTCCTCGAATACCCAAAGAGGCTTTTGGTGTTTTTAATTGAAAAGACAATGGATTCTTTTTAACAATATCACCGGTCACTGTACGCACAGCTCCCCCAAGAACATCCAGTATAAAGGAGTTCTCCTCCCCATAAGCAAATTCTGCGATTGCAATGGTGGTTGCCGGCGCAAGCCTTAGTTTTGAGCCGTCAACAAAGGTAATATCTGCGGTTGTGGTTTCTTCGGTTGTGATAACATCGTGCTGAAATACGGGATCCCCCACATGCAAATCTACATTTTGCTGTTCTCTTTGCGCAAACAGGTCACCTGTAGCAGAACTGACCACACCATCACCAATACCACCGCTTTCTTGTTTTGTAATAAATAAAAAATATCCCAAAACAAGGAGCGTAAGTACTAACACACCGGAAATTACAACAATTTTCTTCTTATTCATATTAAGCTCATACTCATATTAAAGGTCATAAAAATTACATATCTCAATAAGATATAATACAACAACGTTCACATATAATTATTTGAAATTAATAATATTAATCCTTATATTTATTATAAATTTCAACTACTGTGTCTTGAATTTCAAGAAAAGCATCAACAATTTCCGGATCAAAATCTATCCCCGATAACCTTTTGATTTCTTCAATGGTTTGTTCCCACGTTTGACTTTCTTTATAGCAACGCTTAGAAAGTAAGGCATCAAAAACATCGGCTACAGCCACGATTCGAGCGGATTGCGGAATATCTTTACCCGATAATATAGGAATGGTAGGCGAACCTGAATACCCTTTCCCATTCCATCTTTGATGGTGATGTGTTGCAATTTCTTTGGAAAGTCTATCGGTAGTTTCAAGAGTTGAGGAGAATAAATCACCACCCAAGACAGTATGTTCTTTTATTATTTCATATTCTTCACTTGTAAGGCGATCGGGTTTTTTTAAAATTTCTTTTGGAATACCCACTTTCCCAATGTCATGCAACATGGCAGCAAGGCGAATTTGGCCTCGTATCGCACGCCTTTCATCAACATTAGTTCCTTGTTTTCGAGAAATATATTCATAAATTTCAGCCGTTACAGCACCCACCCGATCGACATGTCCCCCCGTTTCATCCGGATCGTTTAATTTTATAATGTCATGAAGTCTAAGCACCATGGTTCGTATCAATTGAGCACGTTCAATAGCACCTGAAGCTTGCATAGCTAAAAGCTTGATGAGCGAAGCAAGAGAGCTTGGAAAAGGCACCGATTTTCCATTTTCTTGTCTATTAATTAATTGTAGCACACCAAGCAGTTTATTATTATGTCCAAGGAGTGGGATACAGAACATAGACACAGTTGTATAGTTTGTTTCTCTGTCAAGTTTATCATTAAAAGAAAAATGATACTCTTTCGGTACGTTGCGAACATCATCAAGAAAAAGCAGTTCCTTCGTGTTCGCACAGTGTCCGGCAATGGAATACGGAGATATTTTTAAGCGTGAATTTGAATAAATAAGCTTACATTCTTTACTGGACGGAAACAATTTATCGTTATGCGTATAGGCAAATACCAGTTCATCATCCTCAACAAGATATACCGTTCCGGCTTCCGCTAAAGTGATTTTACGAGCTTCAAAGAGAATTCGATCAAGAATAACATAACTATCCGTATATAAGAGTAATTCCTGCGCAAAAGCATTAATCCATTCAAAGGTATCGATTACATGAGGAGAACTTAGCGTTTCTTGCAAGTGGTTTGTTATAAATTCACCACGAAAGTCTACCCCACCATAATCTTTCGAACAAGATTTTTTATTTGTTAAAACTTCGGTATTCATCTTACTCCCCAGTTTTACATTATTTGTTTGTTAACGTCCAAATGCCATCCCAATTAATGGAATCTGTAAATTTCATGCTACGACAATTTTCGACATAGCTTGCATATAAACCACGGTCTTTATATTTTTGAGACAATTCTTCAAATAATTGAATAGTTTTATCGAGAAGTGCAACATCTTGCTTTTCAAGTGATACCCTATAGCTTTGGTACGCTTTAAGATATTCTTTTATTTCATCCTGAAATAATTCTTCCTCTTTCTTTGATAACACAGCAAAGATTTCAATGGGAAGAGCCCTGCCTTTTACTCGTAAGACTGCCATCGGAATAGCGTTTACATTTGACTGTTTCACAGCCTCACCGCTTACGATTATCCGAAAACCAAATTTAGAGCAAAGTCCTTCAAGACGAGATGCCGTATTAACACTATCACCGATGACAGTATAGGAGGTTAGGTCGGTACTGCCCATATTACCGACATATGCCGGCCCAACGTGTATCCCAACCCCCATATTGAGTTCAATTTCATAGTTCTTTTTGATATGAACATTTATATTATCTAATTCGTCAAGCATATTCATGGCAGTTTGAATTGCTTTTTGCGCATGGTTTTCTATAGTAAGAGGAGCATTCCAAAACGCCATGATGGCATCCCCAATAAATTTATCAAGAGTACCTTCCGCACTTCTTACAAGTGCTGTCATGGGCGTAAAATAACTATTTAAGAGAGAGACTATTTCTTGGGGCGGAAGTTTTTCGCTGATAGAGGTAAATCCGCGCACATCGGTAAACATAATCGAGAGTTCTCGCTCCTCCCCTTCGAGCATAATATCGCTATGCTCAACAATTCGAGATATAACCTCAGGTGAAACATAGCGTCCAAAAATATTACGCAATTTTCTTTTATCCTTTTCTTCCCACCAAAAACGAAGAGCCGTAATAAAGAGCGCAAGAAGGAAAAGAAGAACAAGTTGCCATAAAGGAGAAAAGAAGTAATTTTTCTGGTAAAAATACCAAGACACAGAAAAATACAAACCAATCAATGAAATAAAAGTAATAAGGGTATACGCAGGCCTGATCTTAGCAAAAATAATGGTAAAAATTAAACCGTTTAAAAATAAAAGAATAAATTGTAAATCAATAACCCAATGTGGTGTGATAATGAAGTCTTGTGAAAGAATTGCGTCCAGCACATGTGCGTGCGCTTCAACCCCCGGAAAAAAAGAGTCTAGTGGAGTAGCTTTTGTATCAAGTAGACCCGTGGCAGAACTTCCTAAAAAAACAATTTTGTTTTCTATAAGGCTTGAATCCACCGTTTTATCTAAAATATCTTTTGCAGAAATATAGGGATATGTTCCGCTGGGACCTTTAAATGGAACATTCATCATCCCTTGAGGACTTACAGGAATATTAAGTCTATTTTCCTCACTCCCGATGCTAATCGATTGAAGCCCATACTTATCGCTGTTTAGCCTTATGGAGTTTTCCCCAAATACCACTAAACAGGCTTTTAAAGCTAGAGATGGTAAAATTTTTCCATCAATTTCAGCAACAAGCGGAACTGACCTAATAATACCGTCATCACTGGTGTTTGCATTAAAAAATGCTAAATTTGAATGCTCTGCCAACATTGGCAAAGGCATCGCAATACCTCTTCCTTTTAGCAAAGAAGATAAAGGAGGGGGAGCATTTTTACGTCGATATTCACTAAAGTTCAACGAAAGTTTTTTTACTAAATCAATTTCTTCCGAACTAAAGGAATCACTTTTGTCAAAAGACAAATGTGAGCCTAACACAATAGGCTTTTCTTTTATTTTTTCAGCAAGATATTGATCGTTGTCATAAAGATTTTGTGGCAAATTCACAAAATTCATTTTTATACCAAGATATTTTTCGAGAGAAGCTCTGAGGATGGAAGGCGAAGTTCTATCTTTCTCAGCGAGAACAATATCCAAGGCAATGACAAGAGCGCCTTGTTCAAGCAAATTGTCGGTTAACTGCGCCAGTAAATATCTACTCCATGGCCATTGCCCATATTTTTCGAGAGATTTTTCATCAATGTCTACAATCACAGGAACAGGGTGTATTGTGTTATCAACCGATTGTTCTAAAAAATAGTCATAAATTTCAAAATCTAACTGGTGCAATGTGCTAGGCTGAAAATGAAAGATGAAAACAGCAAAACAAGTGACAAGTAAACCTATGAGTGAAACACACCTTCGATAATTTTTAGTTGTAAACTTTAACATCAAAACTTCCTCAGAATTAACGTGCATAATAAAATAATTCAACTGACGAATTCATTGGATATAAAATAGAAATAGAGACTTGTCAAACGCCCTAAGACAATAAATATTGTCGTAATTTATAATATTCAGTTCATAATCTAAAATAACCTGATAAAATCAAAAAAGAATTTCCGCTTGCTATACAGGAGAAATTCTTTTTAAATTCTTGCCAGCATTAACAAGTTCTAATCAACCATGTTTTTGTTCGCGATGTAAAAATAGAAACAAACAATAAAATCAATAAAGAGTTAGAGGCAATGGCAAAAACTCTTTATGATTACTGGTTTGTGCAATTTGACTTTCCCGATGAAAACGGCAAGCCTTATAAATCCTCAGGTGGAAAGCAGAAAAAATAAAATCGGACAAACTTTTTTCTAAATCTATGGTGGCGGGGGGAATTGAACTGGCGGTGTAAGAACGTAAATTTATTAATGAAAAAAAATATTTTTATTTTTTGTTACGTTTTTGTGTACGACCATGTAAAATTGGGTGGTTTTGTGATGGGTGAAAGCGGTAATTCACGCTATAGCTATTACCACTTCCGCCACATATAATATGTGACTATACGTTCAGATTTTGATAAAAGCAAAGGAGAAATAAAATTTCATATTACAACCTTGAATAGATTATATGCAAAATTATGATAATAGATTAATCCTTTAGACTCATAAATCTATCAAGCACAGTAATGCCATTTAACTCATTGATTTATTTTTATCTTTACATCAAACAAAGATTAATGCTAGATTGTAAAAATCTACTTTAAGGAGAAATATATGAAATTAGAAATGGGTGAATCTTTGATGGTATCATGGCTAAGGCATATAAAACAATGCCAACTTGTACAAAGTAACTGGAAAATTTCTAGTCAATGGCAACAGTACAACTTGGAAAAGATTAATGATACAGTGCACAGTTTGTCTGAATTTTATAATGAAGTCTCGGATGCACCTTTATTTAAAAAAAATGCAGGTACCCAGCAAATTTTAAAACAAGCTGAAATTGATGTGCTTGGTTTGTCGGTTGTTGATAATAAAATTTTTGCAATAGATATAGCCTTTCATGAAAATGGTTTAAATTACGGTGCAAAAATGGAAACTATCGTAAGAGTCGTAAAAAAGTGTTTACGCTCTGCCTTGTGTGCATATGGTATTTTCCCTGATAAGCAACTTGAAATTATTTTTGCGTCCCCAAAGGTAAGCGAAGATAAGCTTTCAGAGTTACAGCCCATTCTTAGTAAAGCTCAAGATATTCTAAATCAGTCTGATATGAGTTGTACCTTACGGTTAATTTGTAATAATGATTTTAAACAAGAAATTTTAGAGCCTGTTATTGGATTAAAAAATGATATAGCCGATACATCAGAACTTTTCATGAGAAGTATCCAACTTTATTCTTTGTTTTCAGAGCCAGAAACCAGAATGCTAAAAGTAGCACAATCTCCTGAATTAGCTCTTATTGGTGACAAATCTCAGCAAGCTAGCAACTTGGATCAATGTAAAGTTGGCACACTCGCAAATATAGTTCTAAGAAGTGTTTTACAAAAAGAAAGGGTAACTCAAGAAGAAGTCGAACTGTTACAAAATTTAAAATATTGTAAAGAACTTTTCAAGTTACAATTTCCTATATTATTAAAAACTTGCTCAAAAAAAAGAGAGGCTCGTTATTATAAAGAGTTAGTAACTATTCATGGAGAACATTATAGAATATGCAGCGAATGGCTAAAAAGAAATAAGCCCAATTTAATTCAATGGCTGTTCAATCATGGAGTAAGTAACTATAATCTTATTTTTTGATAAACTTTAATATTACCCATAAGACATATTAGCGTTTTTTTCTACATGTTGCCAAATCTTCCCAATTTACTGGCAAACCCATTTCTGCCTGTAATTGAGATATATTTAGGTTATGCACCGAGGCGCACAAACTATTAAGTAGCATAGAAAGTTCTGTAATGAGGTTTTGTGTATCACTATCTTTTAAAAGATATTTAAAAATGATAAGGGTGGCAAATAAATCTTTTTTACCTTTTTTATAATGCCCTTGTTGCTTTGGAATATTCAGAATGTGGTGAATATCTGTATTGGGGATTGCTTGTCGGTCTTTATAATTAAATAAGCGTTCATTATGTGCACAGATATTTCGTACACGTGACAACATAGCAATCATCTCTTGTAGTTCGCTTTCATTAACATGCAAAAACTCCTTACTAACTTCTATTTGTAAGGCTTGCGGTAAAAAACTATACATTTTGGAGACTGTGCCAAACGGAAGAGCTTTTAACATAACCCATAATGGAATATTGCCGTGTGTGTGTTTTTGATGTTTTATATAGGGATAACGGCTACCCTGATCTATTTTTGATAGTTCTGTTATAAATCTAACTATTTCATGTAAATTATCTTTGGTATACGCATAGTTGCTGATATTATAATAATGAACCTGGCCGTCACCATGCTGAGTACAAAAAACATAAGATAGTAATGATTTGATATGTTTTTCAATTTTTAGAATGTAACGCAAAAATAATGAGCGTAATTCATCGTCAAAATGATAAAGGGCAAAAATATCTTCTATCTTAGTATGAAGCTTGTATTGTCCATTCTGTAGTTTAAAAAGGTGCTTATATCCTGTTATCAATGCAAAATAACTATGTTCTTTTAACAGCTTTATAGCAAAATTTTTGTCATTTATAAGAAGGCCTTTTTGAGTCAGCTGTTGTATTTGGTCATCATAACTCAGAAAAGGCTTGCTTGATAATACTATATTTGACATGCGTCACCTCATAGATATAAAAAAAGCTCCCGTAGGAGCTTTTTAGATCACAGACCACGCGGGCGACTGTGATACAATCACTAAGAAAAATATAAGAATAAGGGGATAGATTGTCAAGATAAAAGTTGTACAATTTACATTTCAAATCACATAAACACAGCGACATTTACACTTTGTTCTGGATATGCTTTCTCAAAACATCCTGAATATAGCCAATATTTGAATCGTCAACAATTTTAATTTCACATTCACCGACGCCATAATGTCCAATATTACTCACGTCTTTAATGATACCTTGTGGGTCGTCAATTTTTGAAAATTTTTCATTAATCCATAATGACATTGTGTTTTTATATATCGTTATAGAAATCAGCGGACTTCTACCTCGATAAAAACCAACATACAACTTATTAGCTTTTAAGGTAAGCTCTTCATTTTCTGCTAAAATAAAGTCTCTCAAACCTGTGTATAAATCTTTGATATATTCAGTTGCAGATTTCAAAAGTTCTTCTTCTGAATATGTTTTTATTTCCGTAATGGGATTATCCGTAGGTTGTGAATCATTCTTAAATATTTCGTTCACACTGGCTGTTGCCGAAGGCTTTTCTCCTTTACGAGTAGAGGTACCGACTTGTTCAAACGAAATGGAATTATTAGCAAATTTTTTAATTTTCCAAAGTTCAATGGGCATACCTTGAAAATTTATTGCTCCAAGTTGGTATTGAGTAAAATAGGGACTGATAAAAATAACTTTGGATTGCTCCCAATTAATATCTTTTATGTCATAGACCTTATTGCGTACTTGGCTGAACTTCAATATGAAATGGGCTTTGTTATTGAGCATACTCGCAAGATAAGCAACACCTTGGTCAACAACACTTTGAATTTTTGTATTTTTATATTCAATCAGAATAAAGGCATTAGCTTCTTTATCATAGGCCAAAGTATCTATGCGAAAATTTTCCACGGAAAATTCTGTGGCAATAAATTCTAAATTAAGCAAGAGCTCAAGGTTTTCTTCACATAGAGTCTGTAATTCTTTTTCACTTGTAAACTCAACACCGTGAATAGGCGTAAGTTGCTTACTACTCGCATTATATAGCATAAATAATCCTCAAAATCTTTCTAAAGTGAAACATTTTACTATTATTTTGTTTAGCTGTAAAGCTTTTCAAAAAAGATTACAATCAGAACTCAACCCATTCGATTACTTCTCCATCAGGCCTTACAATTGCCATTTGTCTTGCGCTCAAGCTTGGTTGGTCTAGCACAAATTCACTACTTTTATACTTCATTTCAGCGAGTTCAAGAGCTTCGGCGTAGTTCTTGGCTTCGACTTCAAACTCTTGATTGATTGTCTCTTCAATATTTACTGTAAACTTCATATTAGCTCCTAATTTTTCTTATAATTTCCACGGTCTAAGAAGCAACATGAGGGCGAAACACTGCTGTTTATTTATAACTTGCAAATTCCAGTAAATTTCCATCGGGGTCACGCAAATAGCAAGATTTCATTTCCCCGCGTACTCCATTTCTTGGCACTGTACCAAGTTCGATAATAAAACCTTTTTGTTGAAACTCTTGCATATAGGTATCTATATCGCCTGAAATTTCAAAGCAAATATCGGCACTGCCACTTTGAACATTTTGTGCATGTGGCGAAAGCTCTTTGCCTAAAATATGCACATTGATTTTGAAATCTCCGGAAAATAATTCATATCTATCATTTTGAGCTTTTACTTCAAATCCAAGCTTTTTGTAAAAACCTAAACACGTGTCAATATTGCCTGTGGTTATAACTATATGGTCAATTTTCTTTATCAAGGTTCACTCCTTTAAACACCTTCTACAACTCAAGCAGTTCTTTCACTCTCGATTGAATAAAATTTTCTATCTGCTTTAATCGTATTGCAGGTAGATTATATGTGCTGTGCTTTTCAAATTTGAAGTTAGTAAGCTTTCTCAATTTATCCTTTTGGGCTTTAGAAATAAAGATTTTTGCAATCTCTAAGAAAGGAACATTATAATAAGAAATTCTTGTCTGCGCATATTTATGCAGATCTTCAGTTGTTTTAAAGTCGTCTGGCATGGCATTATTAAAAAGTGAAATGCCGTGGTCAAAAAGTGGCGCAAAAGCT
>CAYJHY010000023.1:4298-16101 GCA_964369875.1 uncultured Mailhella sp. | reverse complement strand
TATTTCAACTATGTTTAGTGAGTGAGTTTTTGATTTTATTATAAAATCATGGTGTTAGGTGTTGACTGATTTTTAATTTTTTACTGATGAGGGACGCACATTATGTCAAAATTTCGATTTACGCCCATTCTCTTAGCCCTACTTTATGCAATGCCGGTAGTAGGTTTTGCAGAAGAATTCCAAGATGATGGCGCAGTAATTACAGCAGATGAAAATATTTATATTTTTCCGGAAATCACCATATCCGGCTCAAACATGCCTGTTGATATTGCGAAATATCCCGGCTCGGTAACGGTACTTACCTCAGACGATGTTATCAGCTATTCATCCCTTGAACAGGCGCTGGATGCGATGGTACCGGGGGTTGAACTGTCTGATGTGGCACACGGAAGGCCTTTTGGCTCGTACATATCCATTCGTGGTCTCAGTGCCGCCAGTGGCTATGTTGTTATTGAGCAAGATGGGATAAAAAGAGACCCTGTCCTTTATGGTAACTTTTATTCCAGTTTGCGTATGGACTCAACTATTTTGAAGAATGTGGAAGTCATTTCAGGTGCATCCTCGATTCTTCACGGTGGAGCCATGGGTGGTGTTATTTCAACAACCACAAAAGATCCTCAAGATTTTATTAAACCCGGGAAAATGGTCGGTTTTGTGTCTGAAACAGAATTTAGCAGTCAAGACCGTGGGGCTCAAGCTCTTACTGCCGCAGTGGACTTTCCTAATGTTCCTTTGGATTTTATGATTCATGGCAGAATTGAATCCTTTGGTAATACCGATCAAGCTGCCGGCGGTGAATGATGGTTTTATAACCAAAGCAGAGCAAGAGATTCCCATAACTCGAGGCACTGGAATATATCTAAACACCAGAAATCCTTTTCTTGCCGATATTAATGTGCGTAAGGCACTCATTTTGTTATTTGATTTTGAATGGACAAACAAAGCTTTATTTCATAGCGCATACTCTCGATTCAGTTCATTTTTTAGCGAAGAACTCGAAGCAAAAGAATATCCCACCGAAAACGAACTTGCTGTGTTAGATGCTTATAAAGACCGCTTGCCTGCCACTATATTTGGTTCGCTTCCAAAAATTCCCGTAACAGACGCGAGCGGAAGAAATGCAGAAGGTATTCGCACCGCACTCAGTTTACTGCAAGAATCCGGCTGGAAACTTCAGAACGGAAAACTTTTGAATGCAAAAGGGGAACAGTTAAGCCTCGATTTAATTATCACTTCACAGTCTTCCCAAAGAATTTATTTGCCCTATCATAGTAATACTTCTTTCCCTTCTCCTCCGAGCAGTGAAAATTGGTTGGGGACCGACGACAACGGGCGTGATATTCTTGCAAGAATTCTCTATGGTTTTAGAATTTCCGTGCTTTTTGGTTTATGTCTTTGCCTGTTTGGCAGTGTGATTGGCGTGGTTGCAGGGCTTGCGCAAGGATATTATGGCGGAAAACTCGATTTATTGTTTCAAAGATTTATGGAACTTTGGGCAGGAATTCCCGTATTGTATTTGATTATCATTGCCTCAAGCATTGTGGTGATAAACTTTTGGGTTTTACTGTTTATTATGCTTTTATTTAGTTGGATGGGGCTTGTGGGGATTGTTCGGGCAGAAAGTTTACGGGTGCGGAACATGGATTATATCCGTGCCGCGCACGCCTTGGGTGTCTCCGATAAAAAAATTATGCTTCGCCATATCCTCCCCAATGCCGTGGTTGCCCTGATTGCAACGATGCCATTTCAAATAAACGGTTCTATCGTGGCACTTACTTCTTTGGATTTCTTGGGTTTTGGCTTGCCTCCTCATTATCCGTCTTTGGGTGAAATAATCTCCCAAGGGAAGAACAATTTATACGCCCCTTGGATTGGCTTGGCAGGCTTTTTCACCTTGGGTGGTATGCTGACAAGCCTTGTGCTTATAGGTGAAGGCGTTCGAGATGCTTTCGATCCGAGAGTATTTCTCTTTTCAGACGATGATGATTTTAGAAAAAACATATCAGAACATGCAGACAATACAGAAGAGCAGAAGCGAGGCGTTCATGAAGCTTCTTGAGGTAAAAGACTTGGAAATTGGCTTTGCCTTTGCAAAACCGACAAAAGAAATAAAAGAATTCACAGTGGTTAAAGGTGTTTCCTTTGACGTTGCCGAAGGGGAATGTGTTGCTTTGGTAGGTGAAAGCGGAGCAGGAAAAACCTTAACCGCTCGCTCAATAATTCGTCTCCTGCCAAAGGGGGCAAGCATAACAAAAGGTAATATTCTTTATAAAAATCAAAACATTGTCAATTGTAGTGATTTGCAACTAAACGCCTTACGAGGAAAAGAAATCGGAATGGTTTTCCAAGATCCTCTGGCGGGCTTAAATCCTTTACAATATGTTGGGGATCAAATTGCAGAATCTCTTGAAATCCATGCAAACTTGTCGAAGCGCGAGAGAGAAAAACGGGTGCTTGAGCTTTTAGATCTCGTGCAAATCGACAGAGCAAAAGAAAGAATCGGTGTGTATCCACACCAGTTGTCAGGCGGACAAAGGCAACGAGTCATGCTTGCCATTGCCCTTGCCAATAATCCTAAACTTATTATTGCCGATGAACCGACAACTGCGCTTGACGCAAGCGTTCAGCACAATATTTTAAATCTTTTGAAAAGTTTACAAAAGGAATTGAAAACAGGGCTTTTACTCATCACACACGACCTTGGTATGGTACAACATTTTGCCGATACCGTACATGTGATGAAAGATGGGTATATTGTGGAATCTTCAAAGGAACTCTTTGAAAATCCTCAGCACGCATACTCTAAAAAGCTTTTATACCAAGAAGCGCAAGACTATGCAAAAATCCCCGAAACCGCAGGCCATACCGTTTTTGAAGTGAAAAATTTATCGGTGGAATATCCTCGTATGCGTAAAAAATTGTTTCGCACCCCTCCCCCATTTCTTACGCTCAATGGGGTGAACTTTGCTTTACAAAAAGGAGAGTGCTTAGGAATTGTGGGGGAAAGTGGATCGGGTAAATCAAGCCTTGCCCTTGCCATTCTTCGTTTAATCAAAAGCAAGGGCTCTATTCTTTTGAATAATCTTGCGATTGATAATTTTTCGCATAAGCAAATGGCACCCTATCGTAAAATATTACAAGTTATTTTTCAAGATCCCTATGTATCGCTCAATCCTCGCATGACCATTCGGGATATTATTGAAGAAGGCTTGCAAGTACACGACATGGAGAATCAAGCTCAGTTTGAAGAAAAAGTGATTGCTGTGCTTCACGATGTGGGTTTACACGAGGTATATCTAAACCGCTTTCCCCATGAGCTTTCGGGAGGTGAAAGGCAACGTGTCGCCATTGCCAGAGCTTTGGTGCTAAAGCCTGAAATACTTATTCTTGACGAGCCTACTTCTTCGCTTGACAGGTCTTTACAATTCCAAATCATTGACCTTTTAAAAGCCTTGCAAGAAAGATATGCCATGTCATTTATTTATATTAGCCATGATTTAAGCTTGGTGAAAAGTTTTTGTCAGCGCCTTTTAGTTTTAAAAGACGGTGATTGTGTTGAGTATGGTCAGACAAAGGAAATATTTGAACATTCAAAGCTTGAATATGTTCAATTGTTACTAAAATCTGCTAATACGCTAAATTTATCTGTAAACGTTCAGTAAGGTAAACGGGAGATGTTTTATGTATGTGCATAAAAATATAGCTTTTATGTTTGTTGGTTTATTGCTTTCTGCCTCTTTAAATATGGGGATTTTCGGAAGCGCGTTAGGTGTGGAGGCTATCGAAAACAAAATGACGGATCTTGTCAAAAAAGATGCTCAGGCAGGACAAAAAGTGCTTGATTGGCGTACAGAACAAGAGAAATTAATCGCTGAACTGCGCCATAACAAAATAGAAATCCAATGGCTTGAATTACAAACCACAAAGCTAAAACACTACCTTGAAAACACATCGAAAAAAATTCAAGAACTGGAGGAAACAACCTCTCACTATGCTGTCATTGAATTGCAACTGGAAAATGCCATGTGGACATATTATGAGGAATTGGCATCTCTTGTTGAGAACGATCTTCCTTTTCTTAAAGAAGAAAGAACACAACGGCTTGAATTTATAAAAAACACATTGGATGATCCCGATATTTCTTTGGGGGAAAAATTCAGACGTTTTTCTGAAGCGCTCAACGTGGAAGGGCAATATGGTTCCGAAATAAAAGTGGAACTGGGGAACGCAGTTTTAGGCACAGCCGCCACAGATTTAATTTTGATTCGTGCAGGACGTGTCGGCCTTTACGCCGTGACCTTGGATAATAAAGTGTCAGGCGTTTGGCATCCCGCAAGTAAAACCTTTCGATTGGCAAACGAAGAAGAGCATGCAATGATTTTATCCTTTTACGAAGCCACCAATAATATACAGTTTTTACAGTTATTAACCTTACCCGTCCCACCTATTGAAGAAATTAAGGACGAAGAGTTTACTAAAGAAGAAATGAGTAATGAAACAGTAAGTAACAATAAGTTTGTTTCTGACGAGATTGTTGAAAATGAAATTATTGCCAACGAGATTATTTCTGACAAGATTGCCAATAAAGAGGTCACCAATGAAAATTTCTAATTTATTATCGTTCGTTCTCATCTGCTCATTGACTGTTTGTTTGAACACAACGAGCCATGCCGCCGAAAAAAAGGAGCAAGCAGGACAAAACGCCACTTCAACTCCGACAGGTTCAACAGGCGAAAACAACAATCCTCAAGCAACGCAATCTCTCAGTGATATTGAAAGAATAGAAAAAGAAATCAATGTGTTGTACAATTCTGTTTCAGGCAAAATCAATCAAGATCTTAATGAGTTGGCAAGGGATAAAGAAGCTTTTATGACGGAATATACCAAGGCTAAGACACAAAAAGAAAGTTTGGACACTGAATTGAAAGTCTTGCAAGAGGAATATGAACTACAAATTTTCAAATTGACAGCTTTACAAGCCGAGGCAAGTGCGCAAGAGTCAAGCCGAAATGCGCTTGAGGGCGCCGCGCGTATCAATGCAAATCATTTACTTGAGCGTTTGGAATACGAGCCTATAGGTCATATTCCTTCTATGGACATGAAAAATCTTGATATGTTGGCGCATGACAAAGAATATCCAAGTTTTAACAGTATTAATACCCTTCTTTCAACACAAATGGAAGAAATCAAACTAAGCGCAAAAATAACCAAGGGCGCTAAAGAAGTTTCTCTTCCGGACGGAACGACACAAAGCGCAAATGTTTTACGCTTCGGCTCTTTTTTCTCGGTAGCGCAATTGAATTCCGGTGAAATTATTTTCCTCAAACCTACCTATTTATTTGATGATTTGATGACTGCACCATCAAAACTAGACACAGCATCACAGGAAGTATTTAATAATTATTTCAATGGAATCAATGATTTTATTGTTGCGGATTTTTCAAAAGGTTTGCTCTTTAATAAGGCGCACAAGGAGTCAACCTTTATTGATCATATATTAAATGGCGGAACCCTTGTTTGGCCTATTCTTTTCATAGGTTTACTGGCAAGCTTGTATGGCCTTTGGAGAATTATAGGGCTTTTCAGCGTACGCTTTGGTTCTCAAGACGTTCTTGACACACTTTTTGATTATGTTGAAAAAGGTGAATTTGAGCGTGCAAAAGAACTTCTCGAAGCTCAAAAAGGAAAGTCAAAAATTACCTACTCTTTCCTTAGTTACATGCTAAGCCATTGGAATAAGACATTACTGAGTCTTGAAAAAGCCTATGAGGAAGCGTTTTTGATTTATCTTTCTCCTTTGGAAAAAGGTTTATCATTTATTGCTGTTGCGGCAACGGTTGCTCCGTTACTCGGTTTGCTTGGCACAGTTACAGGGATGATTTCAACCTTTGATGTTATCACCCTACACGGTAACAGTGATCCGAAGCTGCTTTCAGGCGGTATTTCTATTGCTTTAGTTACAACAGAAGTTGGTCTAATGGTGGCAATTCCTCTGATGTTTTTACATTTTATTCTTGCAAGACGGCTTGAAGTTATTGAAAAAAATCTCGACACAAAAGGGACTATGTGCATTGCAAGGGTGAGCAACTTCTTGGGTGAGAAAGAACAAGGCAGGTAACCTATGAATATGCTGCAATATATTTATACGCAAATCAATAATGGCGGTCTTTTTATGTACCCTATTTTTGCTATAAGTGTCATCATGCTTTCTTTGGTTATTTATAAAGGGGTTGTGTTATGGCAAGTTCGCAGGGAGCTTCGTCACCTTCTAAAGCACAATAATTTATCGAATATACGAAATTTCCACAAATGGTATAACCGTGCAAAATTGTATATAAAATTCCGTTCGTTGAGTGAAGAAATCAATACGACGCTACGTGAAAAAATGAGCCAAGAAGTTTTTGAAAAGGTAAGCTCAGGCAAAGGTATCTTGCTTTGCTCTTCCCTTGCCACGCTTCTTGGTTTACTTGGCACCGTCAATGGGATGATAACGTCTTTTGATGCCATGTATATCTATGGTGTGGGAAATACAAAGAGTATGGCGCAAGGCATTTCACAGGCTCTTATTACGACCCAAACAGGCTTATTGGTCGGCATTACGGGAGTTCTTTTAGGGAACTTTCTGACGCGCCTGTCTTTACCCGTAGAGAATAACGCTTTGGATTATTTTAATCGTATAGACAAAGAAATCATAAAAGGTGTGCGTAATGCGAAGAACAAAGAAAAATAGATCGAAGGAAAACATTGAGCTAAACTTGACTCCTCTTATCGATATGATATTCATTTTGCTTATTTTCTTTATGGTAACCGCCAGCTTTGTCAGAGAGTCGGGGGTTGAAGTGGAAAGACCGGTGGCTGAAAGCTCAGAATCAAAAGCACCTTCGGCTGTGGTAAGCATTGATGCGAATAATACCATTTGGATTGAAAATAAAACCATTGATGTGCGTTCTGTCAATGCGTGGATGGTGAATTTCTTGCACGAATCACCAGAGGTGAGTGTGGTGATAGCCTCGGATATTATGGCAAGAAGCGGTATCCTTATTCAAGTATTGGATGCGTGTCGGATGGCAGGTATTAAAAACGTCAGTGTGGCCACAAAAACCGCTCAACAATAAGATGCAGTGAAAGGTGCAGTAAAATGCAAAATAATAATATATGGGACAAATTTGCAAAGGAGACCTCTCCCGTAGCCGAAACAAAAAAAAGCTTTGTCATGCGCCATATTTCAAGAAATATGCATAAATTGCTGAGTGTTGTGCTGGCAACGGTCTTTTCGATTCTTTTGTTTTCCTTCGGCTTTCTTGTGTCCTCTTTTGATGATAATGTGCCTGTTCTGGTTGATAAAAGTATTAACGCTGTCTCGAGTGATTTAGAAGAGGAAAAAGAGCCGGAGGAAAAACCCATTGAAACCGATCTTGCCGAAAAGCCTGAAACCCCTCAAATGGAAATCACCCAAGAGCAAGTGGAGCTTAACACTCCTAAGCTGGAAGTGGATTATGTGGTCAATACCAATATCAGCATAGGCATGCAGGTACCGGCTCCGCCTGTTTTCAAAGCGCAAGCGGTGACTTCTCTCAGTGGGCCTATTTCGGTTTCCCAGCTTGATGATAAGCCGTCTGTTGTATATAATCCTCGCCCAAAATATCCGAAAGATGCGCTCAATATTCAAAAAGAAACGGTACTTCAAGTACAGCTTTTGATTAATGCCAAAGGAGAAGTTTCAAGCGTAAAAGTCTTGCCTTCTCCCCATAAAGAACTTTTTGAAAAAGAAACGATTATCGCGTTGAAAAGGTGGCGGTTCAAGCCGGGAAGGCTAAATGGGAAAAACGTATCAACGATAGTTCAGATACCTATTCGCTTTGAAATCTATTAGAGCGTAGGTGGATAGACTTTTTGCAAGGGAAAATTTTTGAGGGGGAAAACCCTATTTTTGAGGCAAAAATAAGGTTTTCTCCCTCAAACTCCCCCTTTCCTGAAAAACCAAAAGGATAATCCATAGTTTATAAATTTATTGGTAATCTTTAAATTACTCTGCTGGGTGATATATGAAAAATGTTTTATTTGTAACTATAAAAAAAGTTATGTGTGCTTTTATCTTGTGCGCTTGCTTTAGTTTCGTTCACGTTTCTGCTCTTGCGGAAGAGGAAATTGCTCTAAGCGGACAAGAAGCCGTAGCTTTTAATTCTGCCATAAAAGAATACAAAAATAAAAACTATAGCAAGACATTAACTATCTTAGCCGAGTATGTTAACAGCGCAGAAAAAAAACACCCTTATATTTATCTTATCTATGCTCTTTCTTCTTATGAACTCAAGCAATACAACAAATCGATAGCGACCTATGAAAAAGGTGTCAAGCACCATCCCTCTAACTATAATTTGTTATATAACTATGCGGTAACGCTATCAAATGCCAATAAAAACAGACAAGCGGGAGATATCTTTTTAAGGGTTCTTCGACTTGCTCCTGCCGAACAAAAAAGAAACATTCGTTTTTCAGCCGCTCAATGTTATTTTCAAGCAGGAAGTTATAAAAAATCTGCCGAAGTGGGGAAGGTGCTTTTAGAAGATGGGGGTAAACGAGAAAAAAGGCATATTGAATTGGTTGCGGCGGCCTATTACGAGAATAATTCCTTTAGAGAGGCCGAAAAATATTATGAAATGCTGACTCGCAATTATTACAAAGATTATAACGCATGGAATGGCCTAGCAAGCGTAAGGATGTCAAGCAATAATAACGCAGATGCTGTCAGTGCCCTTGAATTTCTTTCAAGGCTGTATCCAAAACACAAAAATATACAATCGATTAATAATAACATAAGTTTATTATATGCAGACTTGCGTGCGCCTCGTCTTTTGCTTAATAAAATAAAAAGCTTACCTATGAATGAAAACAGAAAAAGAATGTATGTGGAAGCGCTTCTGAATACAAGCAATAAGCAAGATTTTTTTAGATTTATTAACGAAGATATTCAAAAAAATCCTTCCGCTCAACTGTATTTCATGAAAGGAGAGCACGAGTATCGTTTACAAATGACCGATGATGCGATCAAAAGCCTTGAGCTGGGAAGCAAATTCTCAGGGGAGTACGCAGAGCAATGTACCTTATTACTGGGGATGATGTATTGGGAAAATTCTCAGTATTCGCAGGCAGTAATCGAG
Source organism: uncultured Mailhella sp. (assembly GCA_964369875.1). GTDB lineage: Bacteria > Desulfobacterota > Desulfovibrionia > Desulfovibrionales > Desulfovibrionaceae > Taurinivorans. The sequence continues at coordinate 6,940 of CAYJHY010000023.1, read as the reverse complement.
TATAAAAAACTTCTCGGCTCAGCTAAAAACAGCGCTTTTGCAAGTATTGCAATCGATAGTTTGGAAATTTTGGAAAAGGAAAGTCTTATTGTGAATACCATTACAGAAGAAGATGTGGTTACGCAGGAATAATTTTTGATAATATGTATTAGTGCGCACGCCATTCCAATTTGCTTGTTATTGGGAGAGGGAAAACCCCTTTTGTGTACAAAAGGGAGTTTTCCCTCTCCCAAACCCTCCCCCTTTCCTCAAAAAACTTTAATAATGAGAGGGTAAATTCTAAAAAAGTATGCTTTTTATTCTACCATACTTTTAGGTTTTCAGAGCATTGGAATGACGTGGTCTCAGTTAGGAAACTCTATAAAGAAATAATTTGAAAACATCCCCTACACCACAAACCTTTTGAAGAGCCTTAGTTTATGTTCTTAGCTCCAGTTATTGTAACGAATTCTTTCTACTTTATATTCGTCTTTTGTTTTAGGTTGGGTTTTGGGATAACCGATAGGCACAAAGGCAAGGGGGGTGATATTTTCAGGGAGTTTGAATTCTTCTTTAAATAAAGGCACCAATCTTTCATTGGGATAAATGCCTGTCCAAGTCGCTCCAAGTCCCAGAGCATGAGCAGTCAACAATATATTTGTTGTCGCAATGGACACATCAATAACACCATAATTTTTTTGATGTTTAATCTTTCGAAACAATTTAAATGTGGTGTACAAACAACACTGTCAATTATTGGCGGAAGGTGGAAGCTCGTGATTATTTATTTCTTTTTAAAACATAATTCCTTGCGTTTTAGCGAATTAAAAAATCTTATGCCTTTGATTTCAAAAAAAGTGCTCGCCAGTCAATTACGAGAATTGGAAGAAGATGCTATAATATTAAGGAAAGTGTACGAAAACTCTCCAATTTGTATAAAATATGAGCTCAGCGACTATGGTTTAAACCTTAAAGATATTGTTTTTAGCCTTCGTGACTGGGGGGATAAACATACTCAGCAAATGAGCTCTAGCCAATACACATTATAGAACACTTTTCTGCTCACAAAAAAGGTTTTTCCCTTCACAATAACAAGCAAATTGGAATGACGTGTGGGTTTATTGCGCGTACTTTTATTTTGCTTGTTTTTCGTATTACACTGGTGTATACCAAGACCACGAAAAAAAATCATATGATCGGTGGTAACTAGATGAAAAAATTCATGATGGGAAACGAAGCCATTGCGCTTGGAGCAATACGTGCAGGTGTTCAATCGGTTTCAGGCTATCCCGGAACTCCTTCAACAGAAATATTGGAAAATATAGCAAAATATAATAAAGACGGCGACATTTATGTAGAGTGGTCCGTCAATGAAAAAGTTGGGCTTGAGGTTGGCGCAGGGGCGGCTTATTCGGGAGCAAGAACACTTGTAACCATGAAGCAAGTGGGTCTTAACGTTGCGGCGGATCCTGTTATGAGCTTGGCATATGTCGGTGTTAAAGGTGGGATGGTTATCGTTTCCGCCGATGATCCGGGGCCGATTTCTTCGCAAACGGAGCAAGATTCCAGAACCTTTGCGGCTTTTTCAAAATTGCCGATATTTGATCCGAGTTCCCCCGAAGAAGCGTACCTTATGATGAAAGACGCTTTTGAATTATCGGAAAAATATGCTACCCCCGTACTTTTTCGGCCAACCACCAGAATCTGTCACGGAAGTGCAACCATAGAGCTTGAAGACATAAAAAAGCCCGCAAGCCCCGAAGGTTTCATTAAAGACACTATGCGTTGGGTTATTTTTCCTCGCAGTTCTTACCTTAATCATCTGAAAATAGAAGAAAGAAATCCCAAAATCGGCGATGAATTTTCAAACTATGCATTCAATAAAATAGAAGGGCAAGGCAAAATAGGCATTGCCACGGCGGGTATCAATTATAAATATGTGCAAGAAGCTCTTTGTAAAGATCAACTTGACGTGAGCGAAAGTGAATATAAAATCTTTAAAATTGCCACTCCTTTTCCTTTCCCCAAGAAATTGGCCTGTGAATTTTTGCAAGGGCTTGATGAGGTCATTGTCATAGAAGAGTTAGACCCCTTTATCGAGAAAGAGCTTTTGCAACTTTGTGCAGAAAATAATATTAGTGTTAAAATTCGCGGTAAACTTACCAATGATGTGCAAAATGCAGGTGAAAACAGTGTTGAATATGTTAAATCTGTATTGGCAAACTTCTTTAGCAAAGAATATCAATCGCATACACTTCCTCCAATGCCAAGTCTGCCTGTTCGCCCTCCTGTTTTATGCGCAGGCTGTCCGCACAGAGCCTCATTTTATGCGGTAAAAACGGCTATGCGTGGAAAAAAAGCTAATTTCTGTGGTGATATAGGTTGTTATACACTGGGAAATGCCAAACCTCTCGACATGACAGACACCTGTCTTTGCATGGGGGCCGGAATAAATATAGCCCAAGGACTTGAGCACACAAATCCCGACAGCATTAATTTTGCCTTTGCAGGCGATTCGACCTTTTTTGCTTCTGGAATCGGCGGTGTTGTGAATGCTGTGTACAATCAATCCAATATTGTACTGATTATCTTGGATAACTCCACAACGGCCATGACAGGGCACCAACCGCACCCCGGCACGGGGAAAACCATGATGGGTGAAG
>CAYJHY010000023.1:0-4198 GCA_964369875.1 uncultured Mailhella sp. | reverse complement strand
ATAATAACGAAATAACCATTGAAGAAAGCCTCTGTTATGGCTGTACACTTTGTGTGCAGATTTGCCCCGTAAAAGCGATAGGGAGTAATAAATAATGCAAAATAATGAGAAAACATCAAAAGATTGCCTTTTGTGTGGGGTTGGGGGACAAGGAACTATCCTTGCTTCAAAACTTATTGCCGACTGCGCACTCTTGCAAGGACAATACGCAAGGGCAAGTGAAACGATAGGCATGGCGCAAAGAGGAGGCAGTGTGGTCAGTCATGTTCGTATCGGCAAAGATGCCGACAGTGTTCATTCGCCGATGATACCTCTTGCAACAGCCGACGTGCTTCTTGCTTTTGAACCTGCCGAGGCTGTAAGAGCGCTTCCTTATTTGAGCAAAGACGGTGTTTTGGTGGTCAGCAAAAAAGCCGTGAAACCCGTTACGGCCACCCTTGCCAATTTACCATACGACGGTTCCGAAATGTTGGCGTATTTACAAGAAAATGTCGCACAGCTCATCATTGTGGACGGCGAAGAATTGTGCAAAAAATGTGGCTCCTCCAAAGTCCTCAATACTATTTTATTAGGTGCGGGGATCGCTTCGGGTAAAATTGGTTTTACTGTTCAACAAATGGAAGAAGCGATTAAAAAACGTGTAAAAGAACAATTTGTTGATTTAAATATCAAAGCCTTACATGAAGGGGCGAAACTTTTTAACTCTCAAAAATCGTAAGAAGTTTGTACTTCTTGTGAATCGTGCGAATATGATTGAGGGGGAAAATCATTTCCCCCAAAAAAGAATGACATAAATTGAGACCTTTGCAAAACGTATTTATATTATACATAAAATTGGTTATAACGATATAAATAGTTGTAAATATCTTTTATTATTGTTGCCTTCAAATGCTAACAAAAAGGATTAACCCATGAAAATGTCCCAAGAACAATTTGATCTTATCAAATCACAGCTAATTAATCTTACAAGTAAGGATTGTTTTTATAAAAAAATTTTAAAGGATGTTGATGTACACGCTATCAACTCCCAAGAAGATTTTGAAAAGCTTCCCTTTACTTGGAAAGGGGATTTACGTGATGCTTATCCCGATGGTTTGCAAGCGGTAAGTGATGATAAGGTTGTCAGAATACATTCTTCATCGGGCACAACAGGCACACCCGTTATTATTCCCTATACCGCCAAAGATGTTGACGATTGGGCTATTATGTTTGCACGTTGTTATGAGCTTGCTGGTCTTACAAACTTAGACAGGGTTCACATTACTCCGGGGTACGGACTCTGGACGGCCGGCATCGGCTTTCAGACAGGTGCGGAAAGATTAGGCGCCATGACCATTCCCATGGGACCCGGAAACACGGATAAGCAAATTAAAATGATGATGGATATGCGCTCTACCGTACTTTGTGCAACCTCGTCCTATGCTCTTTTACTTGCCGAAGAAATAGAAAAACGCGGTATTAAAGATAAAATTCACCTGAAAAAAGGTATTATCGGTTCTGAGCGTTGGGGCTCAAAAATGCGTAATCGTATCGCAAATGAGCTTGGTGTGGAACTCTATGATATTTATGGTTTGACAGAGGTTTACGGCCCCGGTGTGGGGATGAGTTGTAATCATGGAAGTGGTATACATTACTGGGATGACTATGTTTTTGTTGAAATTATCGATCCAAAAACAGGAGAAGTGCTTCCCGATGGTGAAGTTGGAGAAATTGTTATAACAACCCTCCACAAAGAGGGCGCTCCGCTTATTCGTTTCAGAACGCATGACTTGTCACGAATTATTCCGGAGCCGTGTACTTGTGGTTGCACATTTCCTCGTATGGATATTATCCTTGGCAGAACCGATGATATGGTAAAGGTAAAAGGAGTAAATATCTTCCCAAGTCAAGTGGACGAAATGCTTAAATCTGTTGCGCACGCTTCAAGCGAATATCAAGTAATGATCGACCACCTTGACGGAAAAGATATTATTACCCTCTTTGTAGAGGTAGAACCAAATGCAAACCACTATGCCATTGAGCTTGAAATCCAACAAGCTTTTAAAACAAAAATCGGCGTTTTAGCAAAGGTTAAACCTGTTGAAATCGGTGAATTGCCTCGCAGTGAAAAGAAATCCAACAGATTTTACGATAATAGATACTAGAGAGTATTTCTGAATTATTTTTCCGAGAGAGGGAACTTTTAGGGCGGATTGTCAAGCTAAAGTTATCACGTGAGATAATCCGTTCTCCCTCAATACCTCAACAGTAGTTTTATAACCAATTTTTTTCTTAGAACGATTGTTTATCAGGCTTGTTACCTTTTTTATATCCTCTGCCTTAATTGTTGAAAAGTTCATTGCTCGAGGAAAAAATTGCCTCAACAGTCCATCTGTAAATAGTTTTGTAGCAAACATGGCTTGTAAAGCTTTAAAGTTTCATACGCCCAGAAGTTTGTTCTGGTGACCAATATGATGTAAGTTTTTCTTTTATTAAATACGCTATAAATTCCGCTCTACTAAGCGAATTTCCTTTCTGTAGTAACAAATAAAAATAATGGACATAATCAGAGAGCTTATCGGATAACAAGCCGCTAAAAAGTGAATATTGGGATAGAATGGAAAAATAAAAAGCACCCAAATAAATCGCAAGCCGACAACCCCCACAAGCGTAATCATCATAGGCCCAAAGGATTTACCCAAACCGCGCACAGCCTGAGCACAAATGTTATATGGAATACCAATAAGATACATGGGTAAAATCACAAAGAAAAGGCTTGCGGCAAGCTCCGTAACCTCGGGGGTAAGTTGAAATAAATCGAGCAATGCAAATCTGAACACAACAAACAGCACCGCCAAAACACCTGTAATAGCATAGGAAATTACAATTACTTTTATGACAGACTCTTTGACTCTTTTGATTTTTTTTGCTCCCAAATTTTGCCCGACAAAGGGGATAACCGTGCTTGCCAAAGAAGAAACAAAAATATCAACAATGTTGTCAATTTTGAGATAAGCAGACCAAGCGGTCACCGTCGCATAACCAAAAGCATTTACGCTCGACTGCACAAGCATGTTGGAAAGGCTATACATAATACTTTGAATGCCTGCAGGAATCCCCAGTTTATAAATATCTGTAATCATAGCATAATCAAGGGAAAATGGAATTTTTTCCCCAATAAATTTTCTGTAAAGAATAAGGCCTAAAATAAACGCGCTTATCCCTTGCGCCACCAAAGTGGCAAAGGCAACCCCGAAAACTCCCCATTGAAAAACAATAACAAAAAGCAAGTCTAAAATAATATTCAGAAACGAACAAAAAATCAAAACATAAAGCGGCGTCCTAGAATCACCTAAGGCTCTGAAAATCCCTGAAAACATATTATACAAAATACAAAACACAAGGCCGTACAAAAAGGTATCAAGATATGTCTTAGAATAATCCATAGTATTTTGAGGAGTATCCATCAGCTCAAGATACTGCGTACCCAAAAGAATACCCAAAAATGCCAGAACAAATCCAAAAACAGTAAACGATACAGATCCGTTATAAATTATTTTTTTTACCCCTACCCTATCACCGCTTCCAAAAAAACGGGACGTATAAACCGTGATGCCCGCCGAAACACCGACAAAAAAGTTTATAAATAAGGTTATAAGCTTAGCGGAAGAACCACCTACAGCGGCAAAAGCCAAGTCTCCAAGGTTTTGGCCAACAATCATGGCATCCACAAAGCTATAGAGATGCTGAAAAAATGCACTGATAACAATAGGGATAAAGAAGAAAAGGATTTCTTTGGAAATATTCCCTTCTGTAATTTTATTTTGTACTGTACTCATAGTTTATATTTCTGTCACAATTTTAATAAGTTTTTTTGCGTAAGAATTTTTTGCCTTTTACCAATATCTTTTTTCAAACAAATTCCGTCAATTCAACACAATGCAAAACATCACCTTAGTGCACAGATAGGTGTCCGCCGTTAAATCATGGGTAATAAAAACAGAGGTTAAATCATACTGTACTTGCAAGTCTTTGAGAGCTTATAGTCTGAATTTGTGTGTGCATCAGGTGAGCTTATGGACTCATCAAAAACTGTCACTTTTGGTTCTACAACAATTGCTCCTACAATGCAAACCCTTTGTAACGATCACGCCACTCCAATTTGTTATTTCTTGGGAGAGGGAAAACCCCTTTTGTGTACAAAAGGGAGTTTTCCCCC